>DASRQW010000224.1 GCA_035696245.1 Longimicrobiaceae bacterium
AGCAGCTGGTTCCCGCTCTTCGACCGCAACCCGCAACGGTACGTGCCCAGCATCTACGAAGCGCATGAGCCCGATTTCGTCCGCGCGACCCACCGGATCTGGGTGCGCCCGGAGACGGCGAGCCGCCTGGAGGCACAGGTGCTTCGGCAAAGTGCCGCGGCGATGGCAGTTCCGATCTCAATGGCCGTCGCACACGGCATGGTTGCGCCGGGCTGAAAACGGCGATCGCCGCGAGGAGCATCCTCGCGGCGATCGACTTCTTGGCGCCTCGCGGGCCGGTCAGGCGCGCGGGGCGGCGTGTGGCGGGGTCGCGCTCAGCCCACCTCGGCGGGAGCCATCACGCCCAGCACGCGCTCCATGGCCATGGTGTGGCTGCAGGTGTGGTGGCCGCGGAAGTAGTCGCAGTCGCAGTGCCAATGGCCCTCGTGGAAGTCCACCTTGTGGTTGCCGTTCCGGCCGTCGAACTCCACGTCGAGGGCCCGGAAGTGGATGCGCTCGGGCTCCGCAGCGTAGGTCTTGGCCTTCTGGATCTTGTTGACCATTCCGGAATCGAGCATGTGCACCTCTCCGCGATGGGTGAAACAAAAAGCGCCCGCGCAGCAAGCTGCGGGGCGTTCCTAGTGGAGCGTCGTTCGGGTGGACCCACGATCACAGTCCCAGCCTCTCAAACCGCCTCCTCTCTCCTGCGCGGCCACACGGGCGTCTCTTCCGCCCGAGACCATTGTACGGGGATCGGAACTGGCCCGCAACACTTTCGTCCGCGCCTCCTCGGCGCATCGTTCGGGCTCGCAAGATTCGTACTCTCCCGCCTGGACGGCTACTGGCCGCGGCCGTGGGTGCGACGCGCACGGGGGGTGCTCTGCGTCCCGCGCATCTCGTTCCCGGAACGCCTCTTGCGAGTCACTGGGCACGCTCGCGGAAGAGCGGAATGCAACCCGAGGAGGCGAGATGGGCGACCTGAAGACGACCACGCAGCGCACGGACGGATCGAAGTCGGGCGACACGCCCAACGGTGACCCCGGCAGCCACAACACCGGCGCCGAGTTCGGCACACGCGACCCCGCCACGGCGGGCACGAACCGCGACGCCGACCGCTCCGGCGAGTCGATGAACGAGCGCCACAGCCACCCGCGCGACCAGCACCGCGGCTGACCTCTCCGCCGACTGACGCCAACATCCTGACCGGCCGCATCCTCGCGATGCGGCCGGTCTCGTTGCGTCCCCGCCGCCCGCGTATCTTCCCGGCGATGGACGATGTACGACCGTGCGCTCCAGGGCGCCCGACGCTCGCCTCGAAGATCGACATTCCAGCGAGATGCAGATGACGGGAGATGCGCACGCGTCCACGCCGGTGCTGATGGTGCCCGGCTGGGAGAGCTCCGGGCCGCAGCACTGGCAGTCGCTGTGGGAGCGGGCGAACCCGGCGTTCCGCCGCGTCCGGCAGCGCGACTGGGACCACCCGCTCCGCACGAACTGGATCGCCGCGCTGGACGCCGCCGTCGCGGAGTGCCAGCGGCCGCCCGTGCTCGTCGGCCACAGCCTCGGCTGCATCGCCATCGCGGAATGGGCGTCGCGAGCGTCGCGGTGCGCGGCGGGGGCGCTGCTCGTCGCGCCGGCAGACGTGGAGCGGGACGATGCGCCCGGCGCCATCCGCGACTTCATCCCCGTCCCCATGCAGGCGCTGCCGTTCCCGTCCATCGTCGTCGCGAGCACGGACGATCCGTACCTCGGCATCAACCGGGCGGCGGCGTTCGCGGCGGCGTGGGGGAGCCGCCTCGTGAGCGTCGGCGCGGCGGGGCACATCAACACCGCCGCGGGCTTCGGCGAGTGGCGCGCGGGCGAGCGTCTGCTGCGCGAGCTGCTGGAGATGACGCGCGGCTGCGCATCTTCCGCATGAATTTCGGGCTGGCCGGCGGCAGGTTCGTCCACTTCCGTTTCCCGAACAAAAACCGATCTTTCCTCCCGGTGGGGTGTATCCGTTACGTGAGCGGGAGATGCGGATCACACCTGTTCCGGGAGAAGGGAAGATGGCCAGAGAGATGATCGACTTCGCCGCCGCGGGGGGAGTGGAGCAGGGCAGGCTAGAGCGCGGATTGGGCCTGGAGGCGGCAGCGGTGGGGCAGGGCAGATACCGCGTGAGCGGCGGCGCGGAGACGCACTGGGTGGACCTTCGCTCCACGAACGTGCCACGCTGCGACTGCGGCGACCACCTGTGGCGGGAGCGCATCTGCAAGCACATCCTCGCCGCGCTCCTGCGCGAGGGCGACGAGCGCGTGCTGCGCGAGGTGGGCACCCTCGTCCGCGAGCTGCGCGCACGCGCGGAGCCGCCGAAGCGTAGGCGCGCGACCTAGCTTCTGCGCAGGCGGACGCCGCGCATCGGCGAGATCGCCGCTGTTCGGCGACGTCCGGAACCCCGCATCCGCCGTACATCTCCCGCCCCCTTCAACCGAGACCTCGTCGGAGAAGATGGCGTGCCGTGCATCTACCGATGCTCCGTGACGCCCACCTGGCGGCAGGTGTCGAGGACGGGGCAGGTGGAGCACTTGGGCAGGCGCCCGGTGCACACGTGCTTGCCGAACGGGACGAGTCGCTCGTTGATCTCCACCCAGTAGCGCTTCGGCAGCTTCTCCATGAGCGCGGCCATCGTGGCCTCGGGGCTGGGCGCGGCGACGTAGCCCCAGCGGTTGGTGACGCGGTGCACGTGGATGTCCACTCCGATGCGCGGCTGCTTGCAGGCGATGCCCATCACCAGGTTGGTGCACTTGGGCCCCACGCCGCGGAAGCCCAGCATCACCGCCTCGTCGCAGGGCAGCTCGCCGCCGTGCTCCGCCACCACCGTCTTCGCGATCTCCAGGATCTGCCACGACTTCTGTGCGTGGAAGGCACAGGTGCCCACCAGCGCGTCCAGTTCCGCGTGCGGCAGCGCGGCCACCTCGGCCGGCGTGCGGGCGACGGCGAAGAGCGCGCGGGCGGCCGGCAGCATCGTCTCGTCGCGGGTGCGGATGGAGAGGATGCACGCCGCCAGCTGCTCGAACGCGGACGTGTGGCCCAGGTCCGCCAGCTCGAACAGCGCGGCCTTCGGATACGGCCGAACCGCCGTGCGCACCCGGCGCATCACGGAGTCGATGTCGAACGGTCGCTTCTCCAATCGCGATCCAGGGTCGGGAGATGGACGGCATGCGAAGGCCGCGGGGAGAGCGTCTCCTCCGCGGCCTTCGCTTACATCCGATTCGGGTGCCGCGGGCTCAGTCGGGGCGGGTGCCGCCGACGGCCGGGTCGCCCTTGCTCTCGCCGCCGCGCTCGCGGATCACCACCGACTCACAAGTGTCCGGTTAGAAGTTGAAGAGCTGCAACTGGTTGCATGTTGGTTTCTCTGACATTCGGGACTTTGCGGACGAGAAGGCTTGTGCCATCTCGGTTTTCTCAAAGAGGCTGACACTGAGGATCTGTAACATTGTGTAGAGACTGAGTTCGGTCTGGAGGCGCTTCTTGAGGATGGCGACGAGGACGTAAGCGGAGATGGCGATCCAGATCTGCGTGCGGACGGCGTTGTCGGAGGTGCCGTAGAAGGCCTCGATGCGTAGGTGCTGCTTGATCCACTTGAAGAAGAGCTCCACCTGCCATCGACAGCGGTATAGCTCTGCGATCTCCCATGCACTGAGCACGAAGTTGTTGGTCAGCAGGGTGACGCGCTTACCCGTCCCCGGGTCGCGTGAGCGGACGCGCCGCAGGGGCTCGGATAGCCTTCGAGCGAGCGAGGCGTCACCAGCATGACCGTCTGATCGCCGACCAAGCCGGTGGAGCGATCCACCTCGCGGGAGTAGCGGCGCTGGAAGCGGAGGTTCTTCTTGGCCCGAACGACGAAGCTGGCCTGGGCGCGCGTGAAGCGATGCAGGCGGGCGAAGTCCACGTAGCCACGGTCCATCACGTAGATCGCGCCTGCTTCCAGGGGCAGCTCGTCCAGCAGCGAGACGTCGGAGGTACGGGCAGCGGTGATCCGCAGAAACGAGGGGATGCTGCCTTTGAGGTCGAGCAGGGTGTGCAGCTTGACCCCGGCCTTCGTGCGGCGGAAGGGTGCTCAAGGAAAGAGGGACATACACAGCCCGATGGTGGTGGAGTCGAGCGCATAAACCGTCTCCTCCAGCGCCACGCCGAAGTGGTCGCCGGCGTACAGACGCCTGGCCTCGGCGATCAGCACTTGGGCGAAGTCGGCGTAGATCCTCCAATCGCGCTTCTCGTTTGCGTCGGCGAGCGTCGTGCGGGAGATGGCCGGGCAGCGAAAGCCGAGGTGGTACAGCCGCTCGGGAATCGCGCCGAGACAGGCCTCGATGTCGCGCAGGCTCTCGCGAAAGGTGAGCTGCGCGAAGACCATCGCCAAGAACTGGTCCCAACAGGTGAAGCGCCGAACCCGGTGATCGCCCCCATACCGCTTGACCAGACGGCGGAACGTGTGCCGCGGCAGATGGTCGAGCAACTGGGAGAACATGGTGCGTCCCTCGTACATGGGCAGTCCTGGCTGAAGTTCAAGCCAGGCTCGCACCCCGAGGTACCGAGTTCAAGTCGGTGACAGCGCGACACCGACGTAACCTGTTATCTGCACACACACTACAGCATCATCTATTTACGTTAACCGGACAGTACTGCCACCGACTCCGAATCCGGGCGGTCGGCGCTGGGCGTGTTGATCTCGTGCTGGCGCTCCTCGGGCACACCGGCCACCTTCTGGCCGCCGCCGGGGCGCCGGTCCTCGCCGTCGTCCACCAGGCCGGGGGCGCTGAAGTCCGGCCCGCCGCCGGCCGCGTCGGCGAAGCCCGCCTCGGCGAACGCCTGCTCGCCATACGGGTCGCCGTCTTCGATCTCCTCGGGGTCGAACGCCGGGTCGATGTTGCGCTCCGTCATGCTTCCTCCGTGCTCAGGGTCGCGTGCGGCCTCGCGGCCGGATGGTGAACTCCACGTCGTAGCCGTTGCGCGCCGCCCACTCGCGCACGGCGCGGTCTCCCCCGCGGCCGTACGTGCCGCTCTCGCGCGGGCGCCGCGGCGGCGGCTCGTACGGCGGCAGGATGCCGGGCATGCCGTACTGCGGGTTGGATGCCAGCCCGGCCCAGCCGAACGTGGCGTCCATCGCCCACGGCGCGTACATCGGCACCGACGCCCCGAACGGCACGCCCGGCGGCAGTCCGGGCAGATCGGGCGCGCCGCGGCGACGTCCCTCGCCGCCGCCGTGACCGTGCGATGCCGGACGGCCTCGGAACCCCGCGTCGTATCGCCGAGTGCGTCCGCCTCGGAACTCCGCATCGTACCGCCCGCCGCGTCCGCCGCCGAAGCCCGCATCGTAGCCGCGCATCTGACGATCGCCCGCGGGGCGGGAGCGAGGTCCCGCGCCGTAGCCGCGGAATCCGGCGTCGTCGCCGCGGAAGCCCCCGTCGTATCCGCGGAGACCGCCATCGTATCCGCGCTGGCCCGCACCGTATCCACCGAGCTCGCGTGCGTACCGGCCGGCGTGACCGCCCCGTCCGCCGAAGGGTGCGCCGGAGCGCATCTGCCCTGGCCCGGTCATCTGCGCGTCGTATCGGAAAGGTCGTCGCATCACGTCTCCGGAAGTGGCCAAGCGGAACTGGTGCAGGCGTTTGCGCCCGTCGTTCGCGCATGGGGGAACGGGCCTTGCTTGGTGCATGATCCGCGCCGCCCGGGGCGCGCGGATACCGCCGCGCGGCGGGCGCTTCGTAACACGGAGGTGCGGATGGCGCTGGTTGCATGGGTGCTGGTGTGCGTGGCCGCCTCGGCCGCACTTGCCGCGCCCTTCTGGTTGGCTCATTATCTCAACCGGCTGCCCTTCGCGCCGGAATGCCCGCAGTGCAAAGGGGTTACCAGCGAACGGGGGCGGCCGGCCCTGCTGGACCGGCTGCACACGCCCTTGGCCGGTGCGCCGGTGCGCCGCTGCCACCGCTGCGGCTGGCAGGGACGCATGCGCTGGCGCTGGGCCCACCAGCATGCCCGCCACGGCGGCGCCCGCCGCTGAACGGGGCCCGCGCACCCGCCCGAACACAACCAACCCTGCCGGCGCCGCCGGGGGGAGGAAACCGAATGGATCAGAGAATCCTCACGGACCGCGACGTGTGGATGCTGGCCGCCGCCGGGCAGCTCAACCTGCGCGGGGCCAACCTGGAGGGCGCGTTCCTGGAGCGGGCGAACCTGGCCGGGGCCAACCTGGAGCGCGCCAACCTCAAGGGCGCGCGCCTGGCCGGCGCCAACCTGAAGGGCGCGCTCCTGGCCGGCACCGACTTGGAGGGCGCAGACCTGAAGGGCGTGGACCTGATCGGCGCCAACCTGACCGAGGCGTTCCTGAAGGGCGCGCACCTGTGGGGCGCGTACCTGGAAGGCGCCACGCTGGAGTGGGCGTTCCTGGAAGGCACGTACCTGGAGTGGGCCTACCTCAAGCGGGTTCACCTGACCGGCGCCTACATGAAGGGCGCCGTGCTCACCGGGGCGGACATGGAGGGCGCGTCGCTCAAGGGCTGCAACCTGACCGGCGCCTACCTGCGCGGGGCGGACCTGACCGGCGCGTACATGGAGTGGGCGTCGCTGGAGTACGCCGACCTCGCGGGCGCCAACCTGAGCGGGGCCGACCTGCGCGGCGCCCACCTCACCGGCGCCTCCCTGGCCGGCGCCAACCTGACCGGCGCGGTGCTGGTCGGCGCGGTGCTCAAGGGCGCGGACCTGACGGGCGCCACGACCGACGGGGCGGACTTCACCGGCGCGGACCTGGAGCGCGCGGAAGTCGAGGCCCTGCCCCCGCAGGCCGCCGCGTCGTCCCCGCCCACCGCGGAGCCGGAGCCGCAGGCCGCCGCAGCCGTGGGTCCGGGCGAGCGCACGGCCTGACGCCGGGCGTACGGAACACCGTCCCCTCTCCGCCGCGCCGGGTGACCCGCGCAGGATTGCGGGGCCCCCGCGGGCTCTCTAAGTTGTCGCCCGACTCCCGCTGACCGCAGCGCCGCTCCACCGAACCAGGCATTCCCCGCATGAGCCGAGACACCGCCCCGCCCGTGACCGCCAACGCCTACGTCGATCGCCGCAAGGCCCGCATCGCGGAGCGGGTGGGCCGCGGGCTGGTGGCCGTGGGGCACGACGCCCCGCCGCTGGGCGCCGACAGCCTGGACTTCTTCCGCCGCGAAGCCGAGGAGCTGTACTGGAACGAGCTCACATGGGAGGAGCTGACCGACGAGGAGGCCATCTCCGGCGGGCATCTCACCGAGCTGGTCTTCCCCGGCTTCCTGGCTTTCGTGGAGGGGCTGCTGGTGGATCGCGTGCCCGCGGACGCGCAGGCCCCGGCGCGCCCGCACCCGGACGCGGTCGAGGAGATCCTGGCCTTCCTGGGCGAGCGGTACGCCGAGACCACGGCCGAGCTGGAGAGCGGGTGCGACTCGCAGAAGGTGGTGTGGGCGCGGGCCATGACGGCGCGCCTCATCGACCTGGCGCTGTACCGGCTGTACCGCCTCGCGCCCGCCGAGCAGGACCGGGTGGAGAGCGGCGACTGAAGCTTTTCGTCCCCCGGACCGGCACCCGAGCCGCCGACTCCCTGCCGCTTCCGTATGCGAGGCCGCAGGGAGTGCTGTTTTCGGCACGTGCGTTTCGGTGGGATGATGGACGGTGGGGTCGATGGGGCACGGCGGATGGGCAGGGTGCGCTTCGGACGGGCCGCTCCGGAGCCGGCCGGGCGGTACTGCTGCCCGTCCGTCTCCTCCGCGGGGGCGGGGAGCCTCCTCCTCCGGCCAACGGTACGGCTGTTGGCCTCCGTCCGGGGTCTCCCCGCCCGCTGCGCGAGCCCGCCGGCAGCTTCGCCGCGACGGAGGCCACATCGCCCGGCGGTCTCGCTCCGCACATGTTCCTACGGGTACGACGAACACAAAGCATCTCCGCGCCGCGCACGTCTAACCCGTTGTGGGACGCGGGCCTGCGTGTCCGCCCGTGCTGCCGCAGCACCAATGCCGGTCCGATGCGTCTCGCTGCCGAACCGCGGAAGCACACGCAGGTGCTCCCCTACCGGGCAGCGGCGATGTCGCGCTGGATTATTCGACGAAAGGCGACTGCCTCGGTTCGCGACGCCTTCACCCCGTGCAGGGCGCAGACCTGCGCGTCCGCCCGTGCCGCGGACACGCAGGCGGCTCGGTCGACGCGATCTCGCTACGAATGCGTTCTCCGCGTCTGCGGCGTCGTGGCCGCAGATGCGCACCGAACCCCCAACCCTCTCCCGCTTGCGGGGGAGGGTGCGAGCCTAAGCGAGCGGGAGGGGGTATCTCCCCCGCATCTCCCAACCCGATCCCCATCCGTGGCTTCCACCGCCTCACGCCGCCGTCCGGACCACGCGTACCTGGCCGGCGGCCCGCTCCTCATCGCCCACCGCGGCGGCAGCCTCCTCGCGCCCGAGAACACGCTGTTCGCCTTCAAGCGCGCGATCGGGTGGTGGGGCGCGGACCTGCTGGAGATCGACGTCCACGCCACGGCCGACGGCGAGATCGTGGTCATCCACGACGCCACCGTGGACCGCACCACCGACGGCACCGGCCGCGTGGGGTCGATGACGCTTGCGCAGGTCCAGGCTCTCGACGCCGGCTTCCGCTTCACGCCCGACGGCGGCAAGACCTTCCCGTTCCGCGGCCGCGGCATCCGCATCTCCACCCTGCGCGAGGTGCTCACCGAGCTGCCCCACGCGCGGGTGAACGTGGAGATGAAGGAGCCGAGCTCGCAGAATGCCGTCTGGGACCTGGTGCACGAGCTGAGCGCCATGCACCGCGTCCTCGCCGCCGCCGGCCGCCGCGCCAGCCGCGTTCGCTTCGACGCCTACGAGGGCCCCACCAGCGCCGCCGCGGAGGAGGTGAAGGCGTTCTACGCGCTGCATCTGGTGCGCGCCACGCGCTTCTGGAACGCCCCGGTGGACGCCTTCCAGATCCCCGAGCGTAACGGTCCCCTGCCGCTGCTGGACCCGCGCTTCGTGGCCGAGCTGCACCGCTTCAACGTGAAGGTCCACGTGTGGACGGTGGACGAGGTCGCGGACATGCGCCGGCTGCTGTCGTGGGGCGTGGACGGCATCATCAGTGACCGTCCGGACCGCCTGGCGCGCGTGCTCCACGAGGCCGTCGGAAGGCCGCTCCCGCCCGGCCCGCCGGAGGGCGAGGCGGAGCCGTTCCTGGAATGGTTGTTGCGCACCTGACGCGCCCGTCCGGCCGTCCGCCCATCCGCGCCGCAGCACGCTTTTCGCGGGTCGCCGATCGGCGTCCGGACGTCTCTTCCGCAGGCGGTCCACACCCCCAGACGCACAGGAGCAGCGATGCCGCGATACGACGCCGGATGGGGTCCGCCGCGCGGGCCGGGGCGCTACGACCGCCCGTTCTCGCCTCCGCCTCCGCAGGGGCCGCGCGGCTTCGGTCCCGGCGGCCCGCGCCGTCCCGGGGCCCCGCGCGAGGACTTCCGGCCGCACCCCGGCTGGGGCGGGCACGTGGACCGCGAGCGGATGCCGGACGACTCGTGGACCATGCAGGGCGACGAGGACGTGGGCGTGGACTTCGACGACGCGCTGGACGGCGGCGCGATCTACGGCCCGGCCCGCTACGGCCTGGGCCCGTACCACCATCGCCTTCGCAAGCGCCAGCGTCCCGACGCGGAGCTGAAGTCCGGCGTGGAAGAGGCCCTGTTCTACGACACGTGGGTCGACGCCGAAGCCATCACCGTGGAGGTCGCGGACGGCGTGGTCACCCTCACCGGCGAGCTGCCGGACTACGAAGAGATCCGCTACGCGACGGACGACGCGTGGGACGTGGAGGGCGTCCGCGGCGTCCGCACCCGGCTCCGCATCCGCGGCGAGGGCGGGGAAGGCAGCGCGCCGCAGGCCTCGGAGGGCGGACAGCAGTAGCATCTCCCGCTTGCGCGATCCCCCCGCTCGCCGCTTCCTTCCGGAGCGGCGAGGCCGTTTTCGGCTGTCGTGCCGGCCGACAGCCGAAGCCGAATCACGCGTCGCATCTCGCCAGCACGGAAAACCGCGGCGCTCATAGGGTTGCGAAGGCGGGCTTTGCGCCGTCGTTGATGCGGTTTCAACCGCCCGGCCGCCTCGCAATCCGGTCCCTGGTCATGATCTCCCATCCGTCGCCCGCTGCAATGCCCGACTCGTACCTCGATGATCTCGGCACGCCGGAGCTAGCCGTCGGGCCGCTCCGAGTGTGGGTGCACGGGCGGCAGTTCCCGGACGATCCGACTGAGTGGGATGGAAACTGGCTGCGGATCACGGCGCATTGTGCAAGGAGCGGGGCGAGCGTGCGGGTTCACGGCGCGCTGCTGATGTCACAGGGCATCGCGAGGTGGCTGGAGGAGCTTCGGAACATGGACCGTACGCTCCAAGGCTCGGCTCGGCTGTGTAGCCACGAGCCCAATCTGTCGCTGACGGTGGGGCCCGTGGATCGTACTGGGCACCTTGAGATCAAGGTGGAGATCACGCCGGACCACATCAACCAGAGGCACGAGTTCCTGGGCCAGACGGATCAGACTCGCCTGCCCGCCTACATCGCCGAAGCCAAGCGGCTGCTCGAACGTTATCCGGTGCGTGGCACCACGCCAGAGTCGCCGTTGCGCCGCCTATGGCGCGGGTTTCGGTAGATGGCGCGAACTCGACGAACGCCCCCGCTGGACGAGCGATTCCGGCGCGAGCTGCGTGCGCTGGGGCTGCACGGCGCCGGCGCTCACGTGCTCGTCGCGCTCTCCGGCGGCGCGGACTCGGTCACGCTGCTGCACCTGTTCCGCTTCGCATCGGGAGATAGCGGGCCGGCGATCACCGCCGCGCACCTCGACCACGCCATGCGCGACGAGAGCGAGGAGGATGCGCGCTGGGTCGCCGGCCTGTGCCGCGCGTGGGGCGTTCCGCACATCTCCGAGCGTCTCGGCGTCCCCCCGCGGTCCGAGGCGGAGGCGCGGGAGGCGCGCTACGCCTTCCTCCGCCGCGCCGCGTCCGAAGTGGGAGCCACGCACGTCGCCACCGCCCACCACGCGGACGACCAGGCGGAGACGGTGCTCTTTCGCGTGCTGCGCGGCACGGGCACCCGCGGCCTCCGCGGCATCCTGCCAGACGACGGGAACGGGCTGGTCCGTCCCCTCCTGCCGTTCTGGCGCGCGGAGCTGCGGTCGTACGCGCACGCCGCGGGCCTGCGCTGGCGGGAGGACGCGGGGAACGCCGCCGCGGGGCCCGCGCGGAACCGCCTGCGGCTGCAAGTGCTTCCCCTGCTGGAGCGTACGGTCGCGCCGGGGGCCCGCCGCGGGCTCGTGCGCCTAGCAGCCCTCGCCCGTGCGGAAGAGGCGGCGTGGGACGGCCTCACCGACGCGCTCCAAGCCGCCGTGGCGACAGACGAGGAAGGGGCTATCCTGCTTGCCCGCAGCCAACTTGCCGGTTATGATTCGCATGTCGGCGCCCGGCTGCTGCGCGGGCTCCTGCGTCGCTACGGGATCGTCCTGGACCGGGCGGGAACCCGTGCGGCGCTTCAGTTTATTACCGCGGCACCCAGCGGACGGCAGATGCGGCTCCCCGGCTCCCTGCGCATCGACGCGGAGTTCGGCCATGCGCGCATCTCCCGAGCGGAACCGGAGCCCGCGCCGCCGGACGCGTCCCTCGCCATCGCCGGACCGGAAGGCCGCGGCACCGCCCGCATCGGCGGATGCACGCTGACGGTGGAGTGGAGCACCGGCGCTTCCCCGTCTTCCGAAGCGGAGGACGACGACGGCGGGATGCTCGCGGCGCTGGCGGCGGACGGGCTGCGCTTTCCGCTGGCGCTTCGCGGCTGGGCGCCCGGCGACCGCATCCGCACCGCGGGCGGCACGCGCAAGGTCAAGAAGCTGCTGGGCGAGCGCCGCATTCCGCGCGCGGCCCGCGTGCGGGTCCCGGTGCTGGCGGACGCACAGGGCACGCTGCTCTGGCTGGGGGGCGTGGCCCTCGCGGCAGGCCGGGCACCGCGGCCCGGCGCCCCGGCACTTCTTCTACGGATCACACGGACAGGTGATGGCTAACTCGACGGAGACCCTCGCACGCACCGGCGGACAGGCGCTGTCGCGCATCGTCTACACCGCAGACGACATCGCCAGGCGCGTGGCCGAGATGGGAAGGGAGATCACCGAAGACCTTCCCCCCGACGAGGACGTGCTGGTGCTGGGCCTGCTCAAGGGCTCCTTCATCTTCCTCAGCGACCTGGTCCGCGAGATCACCCGCCCCGTGGAGGTCGACTTCCTGGTCGCCTCCAGCTACGGCAGCGGCACCACCACCTCGGGTGAGGTGAAGCTGCTGTACAACCCCAACGCCGAGTTCCGCGGCCGCCACGTCATCGTGGTCGAAGACATCGTCGACAGCGGAACCACCCTCAGCCGGCTCATCCCGCTGCTGGAAGCGCGCGAGCCGCGGTCGCTCGAGGTGTGCACGCTCCTGCACAAGCACATCGCCGAGAACCTGGTGCGCGAGCCCCGCTGGGTGGGCTTCGACGCGCCGCACGAGTTCCTGATCGGCTACGGGCTGGACCACTCCGAGAAATTCCGGAACCTGCCGTTCATCGGGAGCCTGTAAGGGCACCCGGCGGCGGTTCCCCGTCCTGCATGGCGCTCGCGGGCGCGCGGCTCACCGGCCGCCCGCACCGCGAAGGATAGAATCATGGCAGATCGCGACAACGGCAGCTCCGGGCAGTCCAAGTGGGGGCGGATCACCAAGACCGTCTCGTTCTGGGTGCTGCTCATCCTAATCCCGCTCACGCTGGTGCAGCTCGCAGGCGCCGCCAAGGGCACGCGCCAGGAGGTGGAGTACTGGCGCTTCCGCCAGGAGGTGGCGCGCGGCAACGTGCTCGACGCCACCATCGTGGACGGCACCACGGTGGAAGGCGCCTTCAAGACGCCCGTGTCCGTGGCGCGCGGCACCGAGACGCGGCGCGTGCGCGAGTACCGCATCCGCCTGCCCATCCACGACCCGCAGACGCTGCCGGCGGAGTTGGAGAAGGCCGGCGTGCGCCTCTCGGGCCGCGAGGCCGACCGCGACTACGGCGGCACGCTGCTGGGCTTCCTTCCGTGGCTGCTGATCCTGGGCTTCTGGATCTTCATCTTCCGGCAGATGCAGTCCAGCGGCAACAAGGCGTTCCAGTTCGGCAAGAGCAAGGCGAAGATGCTCACCGCCGAGTCGCCCAAGGTCACGTTCGACGACGTGGCCGGCGCCGACGAGGCCAAGGTGGACCTGCAGGAGATCGTGGAGTTCCTGCGCGACCCCAAGAAGTTCTCGCGCCTGGGCGGCCGCATCCCCAAGGGCGCGCTGCTCGTGGGGCCTCCGGGCACCGGCAAGACGCTGCTCGCCCGCGCCGTCGCGGGCGAGGCGGGGCGGCCGTTCTTCAGCATGTCGGGCTCGGACTTCGTGGAGATGTTCGTGGGCGTGGGCGCCAGCCGCGTGCGCGACCTGTTCGAGCAGGGCAAGGCCCACGCGCCGTGCATCATCTTCATCGACGAGATCGACGCCGTGGGCCGGCACCGCGGCGCCGGGCTGGGCGGCGGGCACGACGAGCGCGAGCAGACGCTGAACCAGCTCCTGGTGGAGATGGACGGCTTCGAGAGCACGGAGGGCGTGATCCTCATCGCCGCCACCAACCGGGCCGACGTGCTGGACCCCGCGCTCCTGCGGCCGGGCCGCTTCGACCGGCAGATCATCGTGGACCTGCCGGACCTGCGCGGGCGCGAGGGCATCCTCCGCGTGCACTCCAAGAAGATCCCCATGGCCAACGACGTCAGCATCTCGGTGCTGGCACGCGGCACGCCGGGGATGAGCGGCGCCGACCTGGCGAACCTGGTGAACGAGGCGGCGCTGCTGGCCGCGCGGCGCGACCGCGACATGGTGTACATGGCGGACTTCGAGGACGCCAAGGACAAGGTGATGATGGGCGCCGAGCGCCGCTCCTTCGTGATGAAGGAGGAGGAGCGCCGCAACACCGCCTACCACGAGTCCGGCCACGTGATCTGCACCGTGCTGGTGCCCGGTAACGACCCGGTGCACAAGGTGACCATCGTGCCGCGCGGCGGGGCGCTGGGCATCGCCTTCACGCTGCCGGAGGACGACCGCGTGAGCATGACGCGCCACCAGCTGGAGGCCAGCCTGGTGCGCATCTACGGCGGCCGCGTGGCCGAGGAGCTGGTGTTCGGGCGCGAGCACGTGACGACCGGCGCCACCAGCGACATCCAGAAGGCCACCAGCATCGCGCGGAAGTACGTCACGCAGTGGGGCCTGAGCGACGCCGTGGGCCCCATCCTCATCGCCGACAACAACCAGGAGGTCTTCCTGGGGCGCGAGTTCGGGCACCGCCGCGAGGTGTCGGAGAAGACGGCCGAGCTGGTGGACGCCGAGGTCTCGCGCGTGATCACGCAGGCGCAGGACCGCGCTCGCCAGACGCTGAGCGAGAACTTCGAGCTGCTGCACCGCATGGCGGCGCTGCTGCTGGAGCGCGAGACGCTCACCCGCGACGAGATCGACCTGATCGTCGCGGGCAAGGAGCTGCCGCCGTTCCGGCCGTCACTGTCCATCCCCGGCCCGGCGATGATCGACGTGCCGGCGCCCGCGCCGCAGCGCGCCCCCGGCGGGGTCGAGGGGCTGACCCCGCGCCTGGCCTGAGGAGCGTGCGGGGAGCGGAGCGCGCCCGCCCGGAGATGCCGTGACGGCGGGCCTCGCCCGCGCGGACGCGGCGTGGAGCCTGCCGGGCGGCGAGATGGCGCTCGAGCGGCCGGTGGTGATGGGGATCCTGAACGTCACGCCCGACTCCTTCAGCGATGGGGGCCGGTTCCGCTTGCCGGAGCCGGCCCTCGCGCGCGCCCGGGAGATGGTAGAAGCCGGCGCGGACATCGTCGACGTGGGCGGCGAGTCCACCCGCCCGGGCTCGGCAGCGGTATCGGCAGACGAGGAGACGGCGCGCGTGCTACCGGTGATCGCCCTGCTCAAGCAGCGGCTGGACGTCCGCGTCTCGGCCGACACGCGGAAGGCGGAGGTCGCGCGGGAGGCGCTGGCGCTGGGCGCCGATGTGGTCAACGACGTGTCCGGACTGGGCGATCCGCAGATGGCGTCCGTCCTCGCCGCGTCGGACTGCGGGATCGTGCTCATGCACACGCGCGGCACGCCGGAGACGATGCAGTCGCTGGCGAAGTATGGCGACGTGGCGGAGGACGTCGCGTCCGAGCTCGGGTCCGTGCTCGACCGTGCGATCGCCGCGGGCATCGCAGCGGAGCGTATCGTGCTCGACCCGGGCGTGGGGTTCGCGAAGGCGGGCGAGCAGAACAGCGAACTGATCGCCCGTCTCGGCGTCGTCGCGCGGCTGGGGCGTCCGCTGTTGGTGGGCGCTTCTCGGAAGGCGTTCATCGGCCATCTCCTCGGCGGGATCGCGGCGGACGGGCGTGACGCGGGCACGGTGGGAGCGTGCGTGGCCGGGCTCGCGCGCGGCGCCCGCATCTTCCGCGTGCACGACGTTCGTTCCGCCCGCCACGCGCTGGACGTAGCGTGGTCCATCCTCCGCACCCCGGCCGCCGAGTGACGATGGAGATGCGGGCCTCGGCGGTGAGTGGGGATGAGAGGAAGATGCGCGGCGGTGCATCTTCCAGAGCTTTGTCGGATTCGACTGGAGGAGATGTGGGCAGGGGCGGATGCGGGGGAGGTGGGGCGTGAGTCCGTACTTCGAGCGGCTGGGGTTCCTGGCGCCGGACTGGAAGGACCTGGTGGAGATCGCCATCGTGGCGGTGCTCTTCTACCGGATCCTGCTGCTCCTGCGCGGCACGCGGGCCATCCAGATCCTGCTGGGCTTCCTCTTCCTGCTGGTGGTGGACGGCGTCTCGCGCCTGCTGGGGCTCACGCTCATCGAGTTCATCCTGGAGCGCTTCTTCAGCTTCGGGGTGTTCGGCGTGCTCGTGGTCTTCCAGCCGGAGCTGCGCAGCGCGCTGGCGCACCTGGGCCAGAACCGCCTGCTGCGCGTGTTCTCGCGGCTGGAGGAGAAGGAGATCGCGGAAGAGATCGCCGAGGCGGCCGAGGAGCTGTCGCGCAACAAGGTGGGCGCCATCGTCGCCATCGAGCGCGAGGTGGGGCTGGGCGAGTTCATCGACACGGGCACGCCGCTCCAGGCGCGCGTCTCGGCCCCGCTGCTGCAGAACATCTTCACGCCGTACTCCCTGCTGCACGACGGCGCGGCCATTATCCGCGGCGACGAGATCGTGGCGGCGGGCGCCATCCTCCCGCTCACGCAGTTCCCCGTGACCGACAAGAGCCTGGGCACCCGCCACCGCGCCGCCCTGGGCCTCTCGGAAGAGACCGACGCGCTTGTCGTCGTGGTTTCCGAAGAGACGGGGCAGATCTCCATCGCCCACCGCGGCAAGCTCCAGCGCAACCTAGACGGCCAGCACCTCAGCGACATCCTCTCTGGGCGGACGCCGCTGGCGCTGGTGGGGTAAGAACGGAGGGATCGTCCGGCCGCGTGCGATTGTGCTGCGGGGGGTGCCCCCTCCCGCTCGCTTAGGCTCGCACCCTCCCCCGCAAGCGGGAGAGGGTTGGGGTTCCGGCGCGTTTCGGCCGCGCCGTCGCCCGGCCGCGGATAGATGGTTGAGGAGCAGCCTGCGCAGGCGGGCTTTGTGCCTTTGTAGCCCGCGCGTTTACGCGCCTGGGCGATGCTGCCGCGCTACTCTCTCCGTCTCGGCTCGAGCGCCTGCCTTTCTCGCGCTGGGGTCGATCGCCTCCCGCCCATCGCATGCTCAGCTGTGTGCGGCCCATCGACCGCGCCGGATTGGCAGCGATGCGAGCCCCGCATCTCCCGTTTCGCCGGTCCGTGGGTCCACATCTCCCGAAACTGCTGTGTGGCCTGCCGGGTCTCGTGCTTGCTCGGTTCCTTGCGCAGGCTTACAATCCCGCCATGGAACCGACTGAGCTTGCGGCGCGGGTCGCGGACGTGCGGGAGCGGATCGAGCGGGCGCGGGAGCGTGCGGGGCGCGCGGAGCCGGTGACGCTGGTCGCGGTGACGAAGACGCATCCCGCGCAGACCGTGGCCGATGCCATCGCCGCCGGGCTGACGGACGTGGGCGAGAACCGCGTGCAGGAGCTGGAGGAGAAAGTGGCGGAGGTTGGGCGCGACTCTGTGCGCTGGCACCTGATCGGCCACCTCCAGCGCAACAAGGCGGACAAGGCGCTGCCGCTCTTCGACCTGATGCACTCGGTAGATTCGCTGCGGCTGGCGGAGGCCGTCTCCGCCGCGGCGGTGAAGCAGGGGCGCGAGGCGGCGGTGCTGGTGCAGGTCAACACCAGCGGCGAGGGCACCAAGGGCGGCTTCGCGGCGGAAGCGGCGCTGGACGCCGCGGGACGCATCTGCGAGCTGCCGGGGCTGCGCGTGGAGGGGATGATGACGATGGCGCCGCTGACGGACGACGAGGCGGTGATCCGGCGCACCTTCGCGGCGGCGCGCGCACTGTGGGAGCGCGCGGGGCGCGAGGTGACGGGCTTCAGGGCGACGCACCTTTCGATGGGCATGAGCAACGACTTCGAGGCCGCGGTGGAGGAGGGGAGCACCCTCGTGCGCGTGGGCTCGGTCCTCTTCGGGGAGCGCGGCCGATGATCGACCTTACACCGCTGGACGTCCGTAAGAAGAAGGGCGACTTCCGCAAGGTGATGCGCGGCTACGACCCGGAAGCGGTGGACAACTTCCTGGACGAGGTCGCCGCTCGCTTCGAGGAGCTGGTGCGCGAGAACACGGCCCTGGCCGCCAAGGCCGAGGGCATGACCGACGCCATCACCGACTACCGCCAGCGCGAGCGGGCGATGAACGAGGCGCTCGTGAGCGCCCAGCAGCTCCGCGAGGACATGCGCGAGCAGGCCACGCGCGAGAGCGACTTCCTCCTCCGCGAGGCGCGCACCGAGGGCGAGCGCATCGTGGCCGAGGCGCGGCGTGCGGCGGGCGGCGCGGCCGAGTCGCTGAAGCGCATCCAGGCGCAGCGCACGCGCTACCTGCGCCTCTTCCGCGCGCTGGTGGAGCGGCAGCTGGGCGAGATCGAGCAGGAAGAGGAGCGCGGCATCGCGGCCGCGCGCATCGAGGCGGAGAACGAGGAAGCGGCGGATGGCGAGTAGCGTGGAAGCTCCGGCGGGCGCCTCGCTCGCGGAGCAGGTGGCGAGCGCGGTTGCGGCCATCCGGGCGCGGACGCAGGCTGCGCCGTCCGTTGGGATCGTGCTCGGGACCGGGCTGGGGGCGCTGGCGCGGCGCATCGAGGTGGAGACGAGCATCCCGTACGAGGAGATCCCCGGCTTCCCTCTGAGCACGGTCGAGTCGCACAGCGGACGGCTGCTCTTCGGCACGCTGGGGGGCAAGCAGGTGGTGGCGATGCAGGGCCGCTTCCACATGTACGAGGGCTACTCGCTCCAGCAGGTGACCTTCCCGGTGCGGGTGATGCGGGCGCTGGGCGCGGACGTGCTCGTCGTCTCCAACGCCTGCGGGGGGATGCACCCGTACTGGAGCCCCGGCGACCTGATGCTCATCACCGATCACATCAACCTGCTGGGCGACAACCCGCTCGTGGGCGCCAACGACGACGCGATGGGCCCGCGCTTCCCGGACATGAGCGAGCCGTATGACGCGGGGCTCCAGGCGCTGGCGCGCGATGTGGCCACGGAGCGCGGCATCGTGCTGCGGCGCGGCGTGTACGTGGCCGTCCCCGGGCCGAACCTGGAGACGCGCGCAGAGTACCGCATGCTCCGCGCGATGGGCGCCGACGTCGTCGGCATGTCGACCGTCCCGGAGGTGATCGTGGGCGTGCACTCCGGGATGCGGGTGATGGGCGTCTCCATCATCACCGACGAGTGCTATCCGGACTCGCTCCAGCCCGCCACGCTCGAAGCGATCATCGCCATCGCCACCGGCGCCGAACCGCACCTGACCGAGCTGGTGGAAGGCGTGGTCGCGCGGATCTGAGCGGTCTCGGTGCGGATCGCCTCTGAAGGGGGAGGGAGACGCACATGAAAGAATTCGATGCAGTAGCGATGACCCGCAGAATCCGGGATTCGCACTACGAGCTGTTGAAGGATGCAACGCCGGAGGAACGCATCCGCTTCTATCAACAGGGGGCGGAACGCGTCCGCAGGGACTTCACCCGCCCGAAAGAGCAACCCGGCGGCACGCCTCGCGGTTGAAATCGCGGCAACGACTGCGCAAAGTCCCCCCGCGGGGACTAACCCCGGCAGCATCGGCGCACGCTGAATCGTCCGAAGGGCGCTGAACCAACAACCCTCTCCCGCTTGCGGGGGAGGGTGCGAGCCTAAGCGAGCGGGAGGGGGCGTTTGTAGGCGACGGACACACGGGGGCGCGGCGGGGTTGCCGCGCCTGTTATGTTTTGGGGCTCTTTGCGGCACCCATGCGAAACGAACGAAGCGGCCGGAAGATTTCGAAGATGAAGAGATATCCCGACCTCCCCGCGGGCACCGTGGCGCTCGAGGAGGAAGTCCTGGAGCGCTGGCGGCGCGAGGACACGTTCCGGAAGAGCCTGGAGAAGACGCAGGACGGCGAGCCGTTCGTCTTCTACGAGGGCCCGCCCACGGCCAACGGGCGCCCCGGCATCCACCACGTGTTCTCGCGCTCCATCAAGGACGCGGTGTCGCGCTTCCGCACCATGCAGGGGCGCTACGTGGCGCGCCGCGCGGGCTGGGACACGCACGGCCTGCCCGTGGAGATCGAGGCTGAGAAGAAGCTGGGCATCTCCGGCAAGCGGCAGATCGAGGAAGTGGGCATCGCGCGCTTCAACGAGGTGTGCCGCGACAGCGTGCTCACGTACACCGACGAGTGGGAGCGCTTCTCGGCCCGCATCGGGTACTGGCTGGACTACTCGAAGCCGTACGTGACGTACCACCGCGACTACGTGGAATCGGTCTGGTGGCTACTGAGCGAGATCCACAAGAAGGACCTCATCTACCGCGGCCACAAGATCCTGCCGTACTGCCCGCGCTGCGGCACCGGGCTGTCCAGCCACGAGGTCGCGCAGGGCTATCAGGACGTGAAGGACCCGTCGCTGTACGTGATGCTGCCCGTGCTGGACGAGGCGGGCGAGCCGGACGGCCGCGAGCTCCTGGTGTGGACGACGACGCCGTGGACGCTGGTCTCCAACGTCGCTCTCGCGGTGAACCCCGAGCAGGAGTACGTGGAGGTCGCGCACGAAGGCCGCCGCCTCATCCTCACCCGCCCGCGCGTCGCCGCGCTGTTCGGCAGCGAGGACGTGATCACGCGCTCCGTATCCACTGACGAACTGGTCGGCCTGCGCTACAAGCGGCCGTTCGACTGGGTCGATCCGCTCGGCTATGCGTCTGCCGAATCCGCCGCGAAGGCGTGGCGGGTGGTGCCGGCGGGCTTCGTCACGTCTGCCGACGGCACGGGGATCGTGCACATGTCGCCGGCGTTCGGCGCGGACGACTACGCGGTGGGGCGCGAGCACGGGCTGCCCGTCATCCAGCCGGTGGACGACCGCGGCGCCTTCCGCGCGGACCTGCCCCTCGTGGGCGGACGGTTCGTGAAGGATGCGGACACGGACCTCGTGATCGACCTCAAGACCCGCGGCATGGTCTTCAAGTCGTCGAAAGAAGAGCACTCGTACCCGCACTGCTGGCGCTGCGGCAGCCCACTGCTGTACATGGCGCGCGACTCGTGGTTCATCCGCACCACGGACGTTCGCGACAAGCTGCTGTCGAACAACGACCAGGTGCGCTGGTTCCCGCCCGAGGTGGGCAGCGGCCGGTTCGGCGAGTGGCTGGAGAACAACGTGGACTGGGCGATCTCGCGCAGCCGCTACTGGGGCACGCCGCTCCCGGCGTGGGTGTGCGACGCGTCGCCCGCGCACGTGCACGTGGTCGGCTCGTTCGCGGAGCTTTCGGAGATGGCGGGCGGGCTTCCGGCGGACTTCGACCCGCACCGGCCGTTCATCGACGAGGTGGCGTTCGGCTGTACGGCGGAGGGCTGCGGCGGGACGATGCGGCGCACGCCGGAGGTGATCGACGTCTGGTTCGACTCCGGGTCGATGCCGTACGCGCAGCACCACTACCCGTTCGAGAACCGCGAGACGTTCGAGAAGCAGTTCCCTGCGGACTTCATCTGCGAGGGGGTGGACCAGACGCGCGGGTGGTTCTACTCGCTGCTCGCCATCTCCACGCTGCTGGACAAGGGCCCCGCGTACCGGAACGTGGTCGTGAACGACCTGATCCTGGACGCCGAGGGCCTGAAGATGTCGAAGTCCAAAGGCAACGTCGTCAACCCGTGGGATGCGATGCAGCAGCACGGGGCGGATGCGATCCGCTGGTATCTGCTGTCGTCGTCGCACCCGTGGCTGCCCAAGCGCTTCGACGCGGACGGCGTGCGCGAGGTGCAGCGCAAGACGTTCGACACGCTGCGCAACACCTACAAGTTCTTCGCGCTCTACGCGGAGCTCGAAGGCTGGACGCCGGACGCCGAGGCGCCTGCGCTGGCGGATCGTCCCGTCATCGATCGCTGGCTTCTGTCTCGTCTCGCGTCGGTTACGCAATCGGTCGCGGAGAACCTGGACGGCTACAACCTGACGCACGCGGTTCGCGCGGTCGCCGACTTCATCATCGACGACCTGTCGAATTGGTACGTGCGCCGCTCGCGCGACCGCTTCTGGGGCAGCGCGGACGTGGCGGACGCGCGGTCGGCCTACGCGACGCTCTACCGCGCGCTGGTGGACGTGACCAAGCTGATGGCGCCCGTCGCGCCGTTCCTCTCCGACTGGCTGCACCGCGGCCTCGTCGGTGAGGACGCCAGCGTCCACCTCGCCGACTTCCCGTCCGCCGATCTGGATGCAGTCGACGAAGGGCTGGAGCGGGGGATGGATGCGGTGCGGACGCTGTCGACGCTCGGCCGCGCTGCGCGGGAGAAAGTGGCCATCCGCGTCCGACAGCCGTTGGAAGTGCTGTACGCCGTGATCCCCGAGGGCATCGAGACGGGGGACGAGCTGCTGGAGATCCTGCGGGACGAGCTGAACGTGCGCCGCGTGGAGTTCATGCACGCGGCCGAGGAGCTGGTCACGTTCTCCGCCCGGCCGAACTTCAAGACCGTCGGCAAGGTGCACGGCAAGAACACGCAGGCCGCCGCCGCGGCCATCCGCGACCTCTCCTCGGCCGACCTCGCGCGGTTCCGCAAGGGCGAGGAGGTGACGTACGACGTCGCCGGGACGAGCTTCGCGCTCGCATCTACCGACCTCGACATCGTGCAGACGGCGACGGGCGACTTCGCGGTGGAGTCCGAGGGCGGCTTCACCGTCGCGCTCGACCCCACGATCACGCCGGAGCTGCGCGCGGAGGGCTTGGCGCGCGAGGTGGTGAACCGCGTGCAGAAGCTGCGGAAGGACAGCGGGCTGGAGGTCTCGGACCGCATCCGCCTCGGCGTGGGCGGAGACGACGAGCTTCAGGCTGCGCTCGGGCCGTGGCGCGATTTCATCGGCAGCGAGACGCTGGGGGTGGAGGTCGCGATCGGCGGCGCGCCGCTGGCGGCGGACGGGTACGAGCACACGCGCGACGTAGACCTGGACGGGGTGGCCGCCAGCATCGGCATCTCCCGGAGCGCCTGAGATGAACCAATCACGGGAAGAAGCGATGCACGACGAGACGCTGGACCGCTCCGACGCCGTGCCCGCGCGGACGGTCGCCCCCGCCCCCGCGGCCGAGGGCGACACCGCGCGCAAGGCGATGCTGTACGCGGGCATCGTGGCGCTGGTGATCGTGCTGGACATCTGGACGAAGCGCATGGTGGAGGAGTCGCTGCGGCTGTACGACCCCGTGCCCGTGCTGGGCGACGACTTCTTCCGGCTGACGTACATCTTCAACCGCGGCGCGGCCTTCGGGCTGCACCTGGGCGACAGCTCGCGCTACATCTTCATGGGCCTGGCTGTCGTCGCCGTCGTCTTCCTCCTCTACATGTACCGCAACACGCCATGGAGCGACCGGCTGCGGCTGGTCGCCATCGCCTCCGTTACCGGCGGGGCTATCGGCAACCTGATCGACCGCGTGCGGTCCGCGCGGGGCGTGGTCGACTTCCTGGACTTCGGCGTCGGCACCGTGCGCTGGCCGGTGTTCAACGTGGCCGACATCGCGGTCACGGTCGGCGCCATCCTGCTCGCCATCTCCCTTTGGCGCGAAGAGCAGAACCACGAGCGAGAGGGACACGTTGGCCGCTGAACCCGAGCAGCACCTGGACCTGGTAGCCGGCGAGGACGCCGGAGACGGACGCCTGGACGCGTGGCTGGCCGAGCACGCGGGCCTGTCGCGCAACCGCGCCGTGCAGCTCATCGACGAGGGGCGCGTGCTGGTGAACGGCGCCGTGCTGCGCAAGAAGGACAAGCCGCAGCCGGGCGACCGAATCGAGGTGCACCTGCCCGCGCCCGAGCCGTCGCACATCGGCGCGGAAGACATCGCGCTCGCCATCGTCTACCAGGACGACGACCTGCTGGTGATCGACAAGCCGGCGGGCATGGTCGTGCATCCGGCCGTGGGCAACCGGACGGGGACAATGGTGAACGCGCTGCTGCACGCGGTCACCGACCTATCCGGCATAGGCGGGGTGCTGCGGCCGGGCATCGTCCACCGGCTCGACAAGGACACCAGCGGCCTGCTGGTCGTGGCCAAGAACGACGAGGCGCACCGGTTCCTGGCCGAGGCGCTGAAGCGCCGCGACCTGAAGCGCGCCTACCTGACCGCGGCGTGGGGGCACCTGGCGCAGGACGCGATCACGGTGGACGCGCCCATCGGCCGGCACCCGAACGAGCGCAAGCGCATGGCCGTGATCGAGGGCGGGCGGCGCGCGGTGACGCACTTCCGGCGGCTGGAGAAGTGGCGCTCGGCAGATCTCGTCCGTGCCGAGCTGGACACCGGGCGGACGCACCAGATCCGCGTCCATCTCCTCTCTCTCGGCCACCCCGTGGTGGGCGACGCGCTGTACGCCGCGGGATGGGCGCGGGGCGTGGCCGGGCAGGAGCGCCCGTGGACGCAGGCGCTGGACCGGCGGGTGCCGCGGCAGTTCCTGCACGCGGCCGAGCTGAGCTTCCCGCACCCCCGTACGGGAGCGGCGATGAGCTTCGCCAGCCCCCTGCCGCCGGACCTGGCGGCGGCGGCCGAATGGGCACGCGGCGGGGGGCGGGCGGTTTCTTGACCCCGCCGGGGGCGTCCGCTATACTGGTCCGCTCACTCCCAGAGCGAGACCCTTCCGGAATGGCGATGCCCCCCACCGACACCTCCAACGTTTCCGCGGGGGCGCCCGAAGCCGGCGCCGCGCTGGAGCGGATGGTCCTGTTCGCGGTGGGCGAGCACCGTTTCGGCATTCCCATCGACCGCATCCGCGAGATCATCCCGGCGCGGCCGTACACGCCGCTGCCCGGCGCCGAGGCGTTCGTGTGCGGGCTCATCAACCTGCGCGGACGCATCGTCACGGTCGTGGACCTGGGCGCGCGCCTGGGGCTGGCCCCCGCCGCCTCCCACCCCGACCACAGCATCGTCATCGTGGAGCGGGCGGGGAAGCCGGTGGGGCTGGCCGTGCAGGAGGTCGACCGCATCGTGGCCGCAGACGCGGCGTCGCTGGCCGGCTCGGCCGAGACGCTGCGGTCGCTGCGCATGGACCGCGCGTACCTCAAGGGCCTGGGCGAGGCCGGCGACACGCTCTTCGTGGCGATCGACCCGGACGAGATCCTGGGCCCCATCCTCGTATGAACACCAACCGTTGGCGGACCCGCTCCACCACGTACACTCCGGAGGCTTGATGAGTCAGACCGTGCTGATCTGCGACGATGCCATCTTCATGCGTACCATGATCGGCGACATCCTCACCCAGGCCGGCTTCCAGATCGTGGGCGAGGCCGAGACGGGCCTGCAGGCGGTGGAGAAGTACCGCCAGCACAAGCCCGACCTGGTGACCATGGACATCGTGATGCCCGACATGGGCGGCATCGACGCGGTCCGCGAGATCGTCAAGGAAGACCCGTCGGCCAAGATCCTCATGTGCAGCGCCATGGGCCAGCAGGCGCTGGTGATCGAGGCGATCCAGGCCGGCGCCCGCGACTTCGTGGTGAAGCCGTTCCAGCCGTCGCGCGTGCTGGAAGCCGTGCAGCGCGTGCTGGGCTAAGGCCCCGCCCGCCGCCGCCGCGCGCCCCGCATGGAGCTGTCACAGTACGGGGAGCTCTTCCTCTCCGAGTCGCGCGAGCACCTTTCCGCGATCAACCACCTGCTGCTGGCGCTGGAGGCCGACCCCGGCTCGCGCGAGGGGGTGGAGGGCGTGTTCCGCGCGGTGCACACCATCAAGGGCATGTCGGCCACCATGGGCTACGGCGGCGTAGCCGACCTGGCCCACGAGATGGAGAACCTGCTGGACCGCATCCGCCAGGGCCGCGTGGCGGCGGGGGGCGACACGGTGGACCTGCTCTTCGCCGCGGCCGACGCGCTGGAGCGCGCCATCGACGTGGCGGTCTCGGACACGGAAGAGGCGGTGGAGTTCGGCCCCCTGCTCCGCCAGCTCCGCGCCGCCGCGGCCGCCCCCGGCGACGCCCCGGCAGCGGACGAGGGTTCGGGAGATGCGGGGCCGGCGGCCTTCCCCGCGGCTGGCGAGGAGGACGACGACGGCGAGGCGGTGGAGGGCGTGCTGCGCGTGCGGCTGGAGGTGAGCCGCGACTCGGCGCTGCCGGGCGTGCGGGCCTTCCTGGCCGTGCGCCGCGCGCGCGACCTGGGCGAGGTGAGCGAGCTGGAGCCCTCGGAGGCGGCGATGCAGGAGCCGGGCTTCGCGGGCTCCCTTCGCTTCCTGCTCCGCACCGGGCGCGAGGCCGACGAGGTCCGCGGCGCGTTCGGCGCCGTCGGCGAGCTGGCGGTCGTCTCCGTCGCCCAGCACCGCGTCGCCACGGCGATGGCGGACGACGGGTCCTCGGCCCCCCAGAACGGCGACGCCCGGCCCGACGGGCAGGCGCCCCGCGCGCGCAACATCCGCGTGGACCTGCGGCGGCTGGACGCGCTGATGAACGGCGTGGGCGAGCTGGTGATCGTGCGCGACCGCCTGCGCCGCCTCTCCGCCGGCACGGCGCCCGACCTGGCCGAGGCGGTGGACCAGGCGTCGCGCCTCATCGGCGAGCTGCAGGGCGAGATCATGCGGGCGCGCATGGCGCCGGTGTGGCAGGTCTTCGACCGCTTCCCGCGCCTGGTGCGCGACGCGGCGCGCCTGCTGGACAAGCGCGTGGAGTTCGTGATCGAGGGCAAGGAGATCGAGCTGGACCGCTCCATGCTCGACGAGATCGGCGACCCCCTCGTCCACCTCCTCCGCAACTCGCTGGACCACGGCATCGAGCCGCCGGCCGAGCGCCGCGCGAAGGGCAAGCCCGAGGCGGGAACGCTCACGCTGACCGCCGCGCGCGAGCGCAGCCGCATCATCATCCGCGTGGAAGACGACGGCCGCGGCATCCAGCGCGAAGGCGTGCTGCGGAAGGCCATCTCCACGGGCCTGATCGCCGCCGGCGAGGCCGAAGGGATGAGCGACGAGGAGGTCTACCGCCTCCTCACCCGCCCCGGCTTCAGCACGGCGGAGAAGATCACGGACGTGTCCGGCCGCGGCGTGGGGCTGGACGTGGTGGCGACGAGGGTGCGGGCGCTTGGCGGGCTGCTGGAGATCCAGAGCACACCGGGCGAGGGCACCGCCTTCACCCTCCAGCTCCCGCAGACGCTCGCCATCGTGCGCGCGCTGCTGGTGCGCCTGGGCGACGAGACGTACGCGCTGCCGCTCACGCACGTGGGCGAGACGGTGCACCTGGACCCGGCGGAGATCGGCACCGTGAAGGGCCGCCCGGTCGCCATGCTGCGCGACGAGGTGATGCCCCTCCTCTCGCTCCGGGCCGTCCTTAGCCAGGGCTCGTCCGGCGCCGCATCCGCCGCATCGCCCTCCGGCCCCCCTTCGGCGGACGCGAATGCGCGGAGCGGCGCTTCCGCCAGCGGGTCGGGATCGAACGGGACCGCAGCGAACGGCGCGCTGTCGAACGGGCGGCGGGCCGCGGTGATCCTGGAGGTGGGCGAGCAGCGGATCGGGCTGGAGGTGGACCGGCTGCTCGGCCAGCAGGAGATCGTGGTGAAGAGCTTCGACGGGACCACGGGGATGCTGCGCGTCTTCTCGGGCGCCACGATCCTCTCCGACGGGCGGCCGGCGCTGATCCTGGATGCGGGGAGCGTGGTGGCTGGGGCGGACTGAGGCGCGGACGCCCGCTCCCGCTCGCTTAGGCTCGCACCCTCCCCCGCAAGCGGGAGAGGGTTGTCGGATGCGAGGGATCTCTGGTCGCGGCGGGCGTTGGTTCGAGTGAATCGCTCGCATCGCGAGGAGTCCATCTCACCCTCCCCCAGGCGGTTTTGGGGGAGGGTCGGCGAGCCTGAGCGAGCCGGGGAGGGGGCCCTGCCGGTCATCTCCCGTGTCCGTAGCGGCGGTCCGTTGGCGACGAGATGGGCCCGGTTGGAAAGATGGTGCGAAGTGCAGGCGTCACGTGCAGGCGTACGATCCCAGGCGACCCTTGAGGCGATCCGGCCGATGATAGACCTACGCGACTTGCAAGAGATCCAGCTCGACGCGCTGCGCGAGGTGTCGAACATGGGGGCGGGGCACGCCGCCACGGCGCTCTCGCAGATGACGAAGAGCCGTATCATGATCAACGTTCCCCGGCTGGCCGTGTCGCGGCTGGAGGACGTGCCCGAGCTGCTCGCCAACCCCGAGGAGGTGGTGGCGGCGGTGCTCATGCACATGCTGGGTGACCTGACGGGGCGCACGCTGCTCATCTTCCCCCGCAACTCGGCCATGCGGCTCAGCGAGATCCTGCTGCACCGGCCGGCGGGGAGCAGCCACGTGTTCGGCGAGCTGGAGCAGAGCGCCATCAAGGAGGCGGGCAACATCCTCTCGGCCGCCTACATGAACGCGCTGGCCGACTTCATGGGGCTGATGCTGCTGCCCAGCGTGCCGTCGCTGGTGATCGACCTGTGCGCGGCCGTGCTCACCACCACGTACACCAACTTCGGGCACGAGCGCGACTACGTGTTCTGCATCCAGACGCAGTTTCAGATGGACGGCGACGAGGAGAGCGTGCAGGGGCACTTCCTGCTCCTCCCGGACGTGGAGTCGCTGCAGATCATCCTCCAGAACATCCGCCTTGCCTGACCCTTCGGAGCACCCGGCGCCGGCCGCGGCGCCCCGCCCCGCCCACTCGGAGCGCGACCTCCGGATCCTCCGCAGCTTCGCGCAGCGCGTGGACGCGGCGGATGCGGGCGCGCACAACAACCTGGGGGTCCTGTACTTCAACAAGGGCCTCTACGAGGAGGCGATCGTCCAGTTCCAGCGCGCGCTCGCCATCGACCCCAAGATGCAGGTGGCGCAGCGGAACCTGGAGATCGCCTACTTCAACACGGGCTGGTACGACCGCACCATCGCCGAGCTGCGCGAGCGCCTGCGCGAGGACCCGGGCGACGCCGACGCGCGCACCCGTTTGGCCCAGGCGTACCTGAACACGGGCGACACCGCGGGCGCCGTGGCCGAGCTGCGCCGCGTGCTGGCGCACCAGCCGGACGACATCGGGACGCTGATCCAGATCGGTCAGGCGGAGAAGGCGGGCGGCAACTTCGAGGCGGCGCTGGAGTGGTTCGGACGCGCGCTGGCGGCCGACCCGGACAGCGCCGTGCTGCGCTTCTACGTGGGCGAGCTCTACTACAACCTGGGCCTCAACGAGGAGGCGCTCCGGGAGCTCACGCGCGCCGTGGAGCTGAACCCGGAGCTTGCCGACGCGCACCACGTCCTGGGCTTCGTGTGGGGCGACATCGGCAACATGGACCGGGCGATGGCCGCCTCGCGCCGCGCCAGCCAGCTCAACCCCAACTACACCAAGGCCCAGACGAACCTCTCCCTCGACCGCTACAGCACCGCGCGCTACCGCGAGCTGGTGGGCGAGCGCGTCCGCCGGCCCGAAGTGGCGACGGGCGAGATCCTGGCGCACTACAACCTGGGCGTCGCGTTCCGGCAGAAGGGCCTGTACGAGGAGGCGCTGCGGGAGTTCGCGCGCGCCCTGGAGCGCGGCGAGGAGCCGTCGCTGACCCGCCAGGCCATGGCGGAGGTCCATCTCCTCCAGGGCAAGGCGCAGCAGGCTCTGGACCTCTACGACCGCCTGCTGGCCGAGGACGAGCGCAGCCCCAAGCTGTGGAACGAGCGCGGCGTCTGCCTGCACCAGACCGGCCACACGGCCGATGCCGAGGCCAGCTACCGGCGCGCGACCGAGAACGACGCGGCATACGCGCTGGCGTGGAACAACCTGGGCGTCGTCCTGCTCCACCGCGGCGAGGCGGCCGGCGCGGAAGAGGCGTTCACGCGTGCCGTGCAGCTCCGCCCCGGCTTCACCGACGCGTGGTGCAACCGCGGGCTGATGTCGCTGCGCCAGGGGCGCCACGGCGCCGCGCTGGATGCGTACCGCGCGGCGCTGCGGGCGAGCCCCACGGCCGCGGCGGCTTGGAACGGCATCGGCGCGGTGCTGATGGAGACGCGGCGGTACGACGAGGCACGCAACGCGTTCGTCCGCGCGGTGGAGTCCGATCCGGACCATGCGGAGGCGCGCTACAACCTCTCGTTCGTCCTCTCCAACCTGGGCGACTTCGAGGGGGCGCTGCGCGAGACCAAGCGCGCGCTGGAGCTGAACCCGTACTACACCACGCCGCGCTACAAGCTGGCGATCGACCTCCAGTTCGAGTACGCCGAGGTGCTGGCGCCCGAGCTGGACGCCGCCGAGCGCGTGGACCCCGAGGCGGGGCAGGGCATCGAGAGCTTCACCTTCGAGGCCGGCGCGCTCGACGCCATCTTCCAGGAGCTGGCGCCGCAGGCCGACGCCGCGCCCGCCGCTCCGGCCCAGCCGGCGGACTCGTTCGCTCTGGCGGAAGACTACCTGTCCAAGGGCCTGCTGGAGCGCGCG
>DASRQW010000225.1 GCA_035696245.1 Longimicrobiaceae bacterium
TCGGCGCGGCGGCGGTCGGCCGTGGCGACGCGCCACTCCACCTCTGCAACCACCGACGCGGCGAGGTCGGCCAGCAGCCCGCGGTCGGCCCCGGTCCACTCGCGCGGCTCGCGGCCGATGACCGAGAGGACGCCCAGGGTCTCGCCGCCGGGCGTGCGCAGGGGCGCGCCCAGGTACGCCACGCCGCCCGCGGCCACGAGCTCGTCGTCGCGGAAGCGCGGGTCCAGGCGCGCGTCGGCCACGGCCAGCGGCTCGGGGCCGCGGCGCACGACGTCGCAGAAGGCACACGGCTGCGCGAGGCCGCGCGCCGAGGCGAAGGGCTCCGGAAGACCCACGAAGCTCTTGAAGAAGATGCGCTCGCCGTCGAAGACGGAGATGAGCGCCACCGGCGTGCCCAGCACGGTGGAGGCCAGCCGCGACAGCCGGTCCAGCGCTTCGTCCGCCGTCGCGTCGAGAAGGCCGGCCACCGCGGCGGCGTGTCTGCCCGATTGCATGAGAAGGGTCCTGCGAGTTTGTAGTGTCTGCGGGCCGCGGGAAAAACGGCCGCGCCGGCCGTGCGCTCGTTGGCGGCGGATCGGCCCGGAAGGTTCCCTGCGCACCCTGTAAAGCCCCTTCGCGAAGCACGGCCCATGCCGCCGTCCGCCTCAGGGCAAACCGGACACAACCCTTTGCACCAGCGGTTGTTACGCGATCACGACTGCGTTTGGGGTCGTACGCGAAGTGTAGTGGTTTCGAGCGTTTCCCGAAAGCTGTATACGATATTTACACCTCTGCGATCCCGCTCCACCGCCGGCACGTCCGGCCGGAGATGCGGAACACCGCACCGCCTTTCCGCATCCCCCGACCGGTTGCTCATCCATCCTCGTGCACTCGATCCACCCCGGCTCGTTCCGCCGCCTTTCATCTCACGGATCGCATCCCGTGGCACCTCCCGATCATCATCTCCCGATCATCATCTCCCGATCATCATCTCCCCATCATCATCGCTCGATCATCATCTCCCGAACCGTCATCTACCGACCGTCCAACTGGGTTTTCCGGATCGAGCGGACGATGGGTGGCGGCGCATCTCCCGAAGTCGGTGGATACGCGGTGTGGGAGATCGTTCTGTCCGGCGATACGCTTCCGTTGAGCCCGGTGGAGCTGCGTGGAAGCGTGCGTTCCCTTGCAACGGGGCGAGGCCGGGCGTACGGTATCCCGTTCCCGGCCGTTCCGCACCCCCGCACGCGCCCTCCTGCGGGGCGCCGCACCGACCCGCCCGTCCCGGAGAGTCCCGCATGCCCGTCACGATCCCGACCCGCCGCCGTGCCGTGCTCACGGCCGCGGCGCTGCTGGGGCTGGCCTGCCCGCCGCCGTCCGCCGCACAGCGCGGCCCCGCCCCCGCCGCACCGGCGACCTTCGACACGTCGGCGTTCTCGGCGCTGAAGTGGCGCAACATCGGGCCGAACCGCGGCGGGCGCTCCATCGCGGCGGCAGGCAGCCCGTCGCGGCCGCTGGAGTACTACTTCGGCGCCACCGGCGGCGGCCTCTGGAAGACGCGCGACGGCGGGACCACGTGGAAGCCGGTGTCTGACAGCGCCTTCACCAGCTCGTCGGTGGGCGCGGTGGCGGTGTGCGCGAAGAACCCGGACGTGGTCTACGCCGGCCTGGGCGAGACGGAGCTGCGCGGCAACATCATGCAGGGCGACGGCATCTACCGCAGCGCGGACGGCGGGAAGACGTGGACGCACGCGGGGCTGGACGACACGCACGCCATCGCCCGCGTGCGCATCGACCCGGACGACTGCGACCGGGTTTACGTGGCCGCGCTGGGCCACCCGTACGGGCCGAACGCGGACCGCGGCGTGTTCCGCACGGCCGACGGCGGGCGGACGTGGAGCAAGGTGCTGTTCCGCGGCGACCGGGCGGGCGCGGTGGACCTGGCGCTCACGCCCGGCAACGCGCGGGTGATGTACGCCGGCCTGTGGGAGGTGAACCGCACGCCGTGGTCGCTCTCCAGCGGCGGCCCGGGCAGCGGCGTGTTCAAGAGCGCGGACGGCGGGGATACGTGGACGGAGCTGACGCGCAACCCGGGCATGCCGGCCGGCATCCTCGGCAAGGTGGGCATCGCCGTCTCGGGCGCGAACCCGAACCGCGTGTGGGCCATCGTGGAGGCGGCGGAGGGCGGCGTATTCCGCAGCGACGACGCGGGGGCCACGTGGACGCGCGTCAACTCCGAGCGCAAGCTGCGGCAGCGCGCCTTCTACTACACGCGCATCTACGCGGACCCCAAGGACACGGCCACCGTGTACGTGCTCAACACCAGCGTGTGGAAGAGCACCGACGGCGGGCGCACCTTCCCGAAGGCCATCCGCGTCCCGCACGGCGACAACCACGACCTGTGGATCGACCCCGCCGATCCGCGGCGGATGATCGAGGCCAACGACGGCGGCGCCAACGTCTCCGTGACGGGCGGCGAGAGCTGGACGGACCAGGACTACCCCACGGCGCAGATGTACCACGTGGCCGTCACGCGCCACTTCCCCTACCACGTGTGCGGCGCGCAGCAGGACAACTCCACGGCGTGCGTGGAGAGCGACGGAAACGGCAGCCGCTGGTACGAGGTGGGCGGCGGCGAGAGCGGCTACGTGGCGCCGGACCCGCGCAACGGCGACGTGTTCTACGCCGGCAGCTACGGCGGCCTGCTCACGCGGCTGGACCGGCGCACGGGCCAGGAGCGCAACGTACAGGTCTGGCCGGAGAACCCCATGGGCCACTCGGCCGCCGACATCCGCGAGCGGTTCCAGTGGACGTACCCCATCGTCTTCTCGGCCACGGACCCGCGGGTGCTCTACACGGGCTCGCAGCACCTGTGGCGGTCGGCGAACGAGGGGCAGACGTGGGAGCGCATCTCGCCGGACCTGACGCGCGGCGACCCGAAGACGCTGGGGCCCAGCGGCGGGCCCATCACGCTGGACCAGACGGGGGTGGAGACGTACGGCACCATCTTCACCATCGCCCCCAGCCCGCGCGACGGGGCGGTGATCTGGGTGGGCTCGGACGACGGCAAGGTGCAGGTCACGCGCGACGGCGGCGGGCACTGGGCCGACGTGACGCCCGCCGCGCTGGGCGAGTTCGCGCGCATCTCCCTGATCGAGGCGTCGCCGCACCAGGCCGGGCGCGCGTACGTGGCCGCGAACCGGTACCAGATGGAGGACCGCGCGCCGTACATCTTCCGCACGGACGACTTCGGGGCGACGTGGACGCGCATCACCACCGGCATCCCGGCCGGCGACTTCGCGCGGGCGGTGCGCGAGGACCCGGTGCGGCCCGGCCTGCTGTACGCGGGCACCGAGCACGGCGCCTGGGTGAGCTGGGACGACGGCGCGCACTGGCGCTCGCTGCGGCTGGGGCTGCCGGACGTGCAGGTGGCCGACCTGATCGTCGTGGGGAACGACGTGATCGCCGCGACGCACGGGCGGTCGTTCTACGTGCTGGACCACGCGGCGCTGCTGCGGCAGCTCGCGCCCGCGGCGGTGGACGCGCCCTCGTTCCTCTTCGCGCCGGACGACGCGGTGCGCGGCTCGGGCGGTCTGAACGTCTTCTACACGCTCAAGCGGCCGGCGCGGCGCGTGACGCTCGACTTCCTGGACGCGAACGGTGCGGTGATCCGCAGCTTCACCGGCACGCCGGGCGACACGGCGAAGGCACCAGCCGCCAGCGGCGACGACGACGAGGACGGCCCGCCGCGCGGCCGCGATCCCAAGGTGGACGTGACGGCGGGGATGCACCGCTTCGTGTGGAACCTGCGCTACCCCGGCCCGGCGGACTTCCCGAAGATGGTGCTGTGGGCCGCGCGCCTCCAGGGCCCCGTCGCCGTGCCCGGCGCGTACTCCGTGCGCCTCACGGTGGACGGGCGCACGCAGACCCAGCCCTTCCGCGTGCTCAAGGACCCGCGGCTCACGGACGTGACGCAGGCGGACCTGGAGGCGGGCTTCCGCCTGGCGATGCAGATCCGCGACCGGACCAGCGAGGCGAACCGCGCCGTCATGCTCATCCGCGGCCTGCGCGAGCAGATCGACGCGCGCGTGAAGGACCGCGCCGATGCGGAGCTCACGGCCGCGGCGGACTCGCTGCGCGCGCACCTCGCCGCGGTGGAGGAGGAGATCTACCAGACGCGCCTCCAGAGCAGCCAGGACCCGCTCAACTACCCCATCCGCCTGAACAACCAGATCGCCGCGCTGCAAGGCGTGGTGGAGAGCGCCCAGCAGAAGCCGACGGACGTGTCGTTCACCGTCTTCCAGGAGCTTTCAACCCGCCTGGCCGCCCAGCGCGCCCGCCTGGACGCCATCGTCGCTACGGAGCTGCCGCGCTTCAACGAGCTGCTGCGGGCACGGAGGCTGGCGCGGGTGGCCCCCTCCCCGCTCGCTTAGGCTCGCCACCCCCTCCCCCAAAACTGCCTGGGGGAGGGGGTGTTTGGCATCCCTGCGCTTCGTCTCCCCCTCCGCCATCCAAGATGACTTAACGACATGTAGGGGTGCGATTTATCGCATCCGATCCGCTTCCGGATGCGCGGGCGCTTGTGTTCCGCGACCACTGCAGATCACGCGGTTGGCGTCTGCACTTGTGATTCGGACCGGCGATGCCGGCGCTGACGGACAGCCGGTTCGCCTCGGCGCGCGTTTTTCGCCGTCGGCGTGGAGCGACGGGGAAGCGGAAGATGCGTAACCATCTACCGCACGCTGGTGGATGTGGACGGTGTCGCGGGTTGACACTGCACGTTTGAAGACGCTTATTAGGATGCACCGGCTCACACCTGCATCTCGCATCTCGCGTCTCCGGGCGCAGTTACGGGAGATGGGCGGCCGGCGGAACGGAGGCGCGGACGGAGATCCCGGCCGCGGCGGGCCCCACGCGGGGCGCACACTCCACGCAGGAGGCTGCCATGAAGAAGCTCGCCCTGGACCTGCGCGACCTGCCGGTCGAGAGCTTCCCCACCAGCGACGCGGCCCAGTCCGCGCGCGGCACCGTCTTGGGCCTCGCGCCCACCAGCACGTGCTCGGCCGTGCCCTGCGCGCCCACGTCGTACACGTGCGGCGCGTTCCCGGACACCACGCGCCACGAAGGCGCGCGGGCCACCGCCGGGTGTTGCGTCTGACGCAGCCGCACCCGGACCCGAGCGAGAGGTCCACCGGCACCCGCGAACGGCGGGCACGCACGGTGGGCCTTTTTCGCTTCGGCCACGTCGCGGGCGGAACCCTCCGCCCACCCTGCCCCGCGCGACGGGGCGACCATCCACTCCCACGGAGGCACGGATGAAGAAGCTTGCCCTGGACACCGAAGCGCTGCGGGTCGAGAGCTTCCCCACCACCGAGGTGCTGGCCGAGGCTCGCGGCACCGTGCACGGCAACGGCAGCATCGTGCGCACGCAGGGCTACCCGTGCGGCCCCAGCGGCTACACGTGCGGCAACCCGCCCGCCGACACCACGCTGAAGGACGGGCCCATGACCACCCCCTGCTGCGTCTGACCCGCAGCGGGAAGCGGAGCGCGAAGAACGGCGGGGCGGAAGACGCCGCTCCGCCGCCCGCCCGCCACGCGCGGGCGCCCACCCCACGAAGGAGCCGCAGATGAAGAAGCTCGCGCTGAACACGGACGACCTGAACGTGGAGACCTTCCGGACCGCGCCCGAGGCGCCCGCGCCGCGCGGCACCGTGCAGGCCCACGCCACCGGCTTCACCTGCGGCATGGACCCGTTCGCGGGCGGTGCCGGGGCCATGGCGTCCGCGCTCTGCCACTGCGTCTGAGCACGGCCGCGAAGCCACGATTGGACGCGGCGGGGCGATCGCTCCGCCGCGGCGCAACCTCA
>DASRQW010000226.1 GCA_035696245.1 Longimicrobiaceae bacterium
TCCTTGCCCGGCTGGATCACCCCGAAGAAGAGGCGCTGCTCCTCCCAGATGCGCTTGCCCGTCTCGTTGACGTTGTAGGTGAAGCTGTCGGTGTTGTAGAAGTCCTGCGGCGACTGCACGAAGCCCAGCTTGGGGTCTTCCACGAAGAAGCCCAGCAGCCGGTCCAGCATGTGGGGCAGCGGAACGTGGTCCGCGTCGAGCTGCAGGATGAAGTCGCCGCCGGTGACCTCGAGCGCGTTGTTGAGGTTGCCCGCCTTCGCGTGCTCGTTCCCCTCGCGCCGCACGTACCCGATGCCGAGCTGCTGGGCCATGGCGCGCACCTCCTCGCGCTTGCCGTCGTCCAGCAGGTACGTCTGGTGGGGATAGCGGATGGCGCGCGCGCCCACCGCCGTGCGGCGGATCACCTCCAGCGGCTCGTCGTAGCAGGTGATGAAGACGTCGGCCTTCAGGCCCGGCGGCGGCGGCACGGCCTTGCGGTGCCGCAGGCTCCACACCGAGTGCGTCATCACGAAGGCGGAGAGGAGGCCCCACGTCTCGGCCAGCGCCAGGGGGACGGAGAACCACAGCGCGTGCGTGTTGAGCGTGCTGGTCCACCGCCAGGCGATGTAGTAGGTCCAGTAGACGAGCGTCACCACCGCGATGGCGCGGATGCCCCACTCCTGCCAGGCGGGCAGCTGGGGGACCGCGTTCTCGGGGCGGCGCCGGAACGTCTTCACGCCCGACGTGTGCGGAGGGGCCTGCTCGGTCATCTCGGTTCGCCTCGGGCATCCGAGCCGCGCCCCGTGGGGGATCGCGCGGCCCTCTCGGCGGCTCCGCGTGTGCGGCGGAGGGGCCTTCTCGGTAGGTCCGTGGAGGGGCCCGAACGGGGCTCCCCGCTGTAACACTGCTGGGTAGCAGCGGTTGGCGGCCTCTGCCAGTTCCGTGCCGCATGCCGGGGAGCGTGCCGGGCCTCGCATCTGTCTAAGCCGTGCCCAGTTGCGCGGCAAACAAAATGGCGCCTTGGCAAACAAAAGAAGCCGCGCGACGGGCGTCGCGCGGCTTCCTACGGGCGGGGAGTGCGGGGAGCTGCGGGTCGGGTCTTCCGGCGGCGGGCGGGGAGCCTCAGCCGCCGGCGAGCAGCGTCGCGCTGGCGGCGACGGGTTGGAAGGCGGTCTGCACCGCCGCCGGCGCGAGGGCCGACTTGAAAGCGGCCAGAGAGGCGGCGCTGGAGTCGATGCGCCAGTCGGCTTCCTTGTTCGCGTTGAACCACACGGCGCCGATCACGGCGGGGTTGGCGAGCATCTTGGCGTACGCATCGGCGATCCACTGCGCCTTCTGCGTGGCCGTGCCCTCCTGCGTGGCGAACTCGCCGATGATGATGGGCTTGCCCGGGTAGCGCGCCGCCAGGTCCGAGAGCATGTGGTCGGCCGCGGCTCCGTCGGTCATCGTCCCGAAGTCCTGCCAGCTCCCGCCCCACACGCTGGGGCCGTTGAAGCCGTGGGCGCCCACGTAGTCGACGTAGCCGTTGCCCGGGTAGTAGTTGGCGTACCAGTTCCAGTGCGAGCTGCCCGTGGCGGCGTGCGTGAGCGGGTTGCCCACGTTGGGGTTGAACACCCAGCGCACGTTGGTGGCGCCCTCGCGGCGGAAGATGTCGACCATGTGGCGCCAGGCGGCGGCGTAGCGGGCCGGGGCCGCGGCGTCGTTGCCGTTCAGCGCGCCCTGCCAGGCGTACGCCCAGTTGCCGTTCATCTCCCAGCCCGGCTCCAGCATCACCGTCTGCCCGTACGCGGCCAGCTGGCGCGCCATGCGGGTGAGGGCCGCGTCGGCCTGTCCGGCGTTGATCGCGTCCAGCACGCCGCCCGCGGGGGCGCCCGTCCAGCGCACGTCGATGGCGAGGTAGTTGGTGGCGCCGGTCGCGCCCACCTTGCGGATGAGCTGCCCGCACCAGCCGGTGGCGGACCAGTCGCAGTCCAGCGTGTGGAACGACTTGACCAGCGACGGCGCCTTGCCGGACTTGGCCGCGAAGTCCGTGATCGCCGCCTGCACCAGCTCGGGCTTGGTGGCCGCGTCGCCCAGGTAGGCGCCCGCGTAGAACGGGCGGCTGGGCGCCGGCGCCGGGGTGGGCGAGGGCGCCGGGCCGGGCGCGGGCTGCTTCTTCTGCTCGGGCACGGTCTCGGAAGCCGGCGCGGTGGGCGACGTGGACGAGTCGCCGCAGGCCGCGGCGGCGATGCTGAGGGCGAAGAGTGCGGCGGGGACCAGCTTGGCGCGTAGGGAAGACTTCATCTGCTGCGACACCTCGCTTCGGCGGCTCGACTGGCGTGGCGGCGGGTGGACAGCCGCGGTAGCCTCGTAGCTTTGCGTCACCGGCTTTCGCCGGTTTTGCCGTTGTCGGGGGTGCTCGGGCGGGGAGCCCTGAGCGGAGCTGCTGCCCGCCCTTTTGCACGCGACGTTCCGGTATCCAAAGAATGATGTAAATCGTTGCAGATGTGGTGTTTGCGTCTCATTCCGCTGGGGGGGGCGTCCTCAGGGTGCTCGGGCGATTTGCGGGTCGCCTGGAATTTTGCAACGAAAACAGAAACATCGGTTCTCCTGGACTGACACAACGCGAAATCCATCAACGGATTGCACCTCTCCTGCATCTACCGAGAATCTCGGAATCGATCCCCGTCACACCTCATCGCCCGCGAGCGCCGAGATAGCGCCGGCCGGCGGGTGATCGGATTCTCGATGTGCACCATCGGCCGTGGGCGACTCGGGAGATGCTGATCGGCGGCGGGTGGTGGATCCGCAGCGAAGACATCCGCTGTTCACATCTACCGATTGCCGGCTGCGAGGCTTCGAGCCGTGATGGTGAACCGGGATCGGGACGGGAGATGCAGGGCAGGCGTAGATGGAAGGCGCCCACGGGAGATGCGGGGCCGGGCAGTGGGCGTAAACGGCTGGTCCGCACCTTGCTTCTGCGGCGCGCGGGTCGGATGGTCGCGGTCCGCGGTCTCTCCCCGAATGGAAAACCCGGCTCGAACCTTTCCTTCCGCGCAAATCGCGGAAGGCTACTCCGGATCGTGTGTGCGGATGAGAAAGCAGAGCTTGACCCTGGCGCTCGCGGCGTGCCTGGCCGCGGCACCCTCGCTGGCGGCGCAGTCGAACTCCGGGGCGTCGCGCCTGCCGCAGAGCGACGCCGGCCTGTACGGCGACGCCGCGCGCGTGGCCTGGACGTACGTGGAGAAGCAGACGCAGCCGGAGTCAGGCTTCGTCAACTCCGTGATCAACTACCCGTACGCGACGGTGTGGGACATCGGCAGCGGGATCGCGGCGCTGTACTGCGCGGGCGAGCTGGGGCTGGTGGACCGGACCGAGTACGACCGCCGCATGCGCCTGGTGCTCAAGACCCTGCGCGAGACGGGGATGTACGACAACGGCGGCTTCAACAAGAACTACTCGACCCGCACGGGCAAGATGGCCGGCCGCAACAACGCCGAGTCGTCGCAGGCCGACAAGGGCTACGGCTGGTCCGCGCTGGACACGGGGCGGCTGCTCACGTGGCTGCGCATCGTGGAGGTGAACCAGCCGCAGTACCGCGACGACGTAGAGGCCATCGTGCACCGGCTCGACTTCCGCCGCATGGTGGCCGACGGCTACCTGCGCGGCGAGGACGTGAGCCCCCGCGGCGGCCGGGCGCGGGCGTACCAGGAAGGCAAGCTGGGCTACGAGCAGTATTCCGCCACCGGCTACGCGCTGTGGGGCCAGCGGGCGGACCGCGCCCTGAGCCTGAGCGCCAACACGCGCCCCATCACGGTGATGGGCGTCCCGCTGGTCGCGGACAACCGCGGCGGGCGGCTCACCAGCGAGCCGTTCATCCTCATGGGCCTGGAGACGGGGTGGACGCCGGAGCAGCGCGAGCTCGCGTGGCGCGTGCTGGCGGCGCAGGAAGCGCGCTTCCGGCAGACGGGCACCGTAACCATCGTGAGCGAGGACGCGCTGAACCGGCCGCCGTACTTCCTCTACTACTCGGTGTGGTCCGACGGCCGCGAGTTCGCGGTAGAGCCGCCCGAGGGCGCGCCTCCCGGCGACACGCCGCGCACGGTGAGCACCAAGGCCGCGTTCGGCTGGCACGCGCTGCTCCCCAGCAGCTATACGCTGAAGGGCGTGCAGACGGTGGCGGCCGCGCGCACCTCCAACGGCTGGGGCGCCGGCGTGTTCGAGGCCGACGCGCGCATCTCCGGCGGCGAGAACGTGAACACCGCCGCCATCGTGCTGGAGTCCGCTCTGTACGTGAAGCGAGGCGGCCGCCCCCTCATCGAGCCCGTCGCACCGCCCGCCGCCCCTGCCGCTGCGGCCCGCTGATCGACCTTCCGGCCGGGGCTTCCGCTCCGGCCGGCTCCGCATCTCCCCTCCAACCGTCTCCACCCCATCTTCGCCTTCGCTGCAACCCTGTCGACGTTGCGCGATCCCGGCCGAACCATGCCTCACGCGGAGGCGCGGAGACCGCGGAGAACAACTCACTCTCCCGCCGTTCTCCGCGTCCTCCGCGCCTCCGCGTGAGACACATCCTTTTCCGACGCTCGACCGCGGCCGGCCCGATCCACGCTCCACTCGGTCCGGTGCCCGAGTCGGCGTGGAAGGCAAGTGGATGAGGAAATGAGCCGCACTCAGCGTGCTCCGCACACGTCGCCCGAGCGATCCCAAGCGGCGCCTGCAATCGGTTAGATGTCGTGGGGACAAGGGTTTTGCGCGGACAACATCTGGTCCTGATTTTGCGTTCGGCGTGTGACGAAGGAGCGTAGCAGATGCGGGGCCGATGGATGGCTCTGCCGGTCTGTCTGCGCTTTCGTGCACGCGCCACGCAGGGGGCGGGGAATGCTGTCGACGGGAATCGAAGCGCTGGACGCCCGGCTGGGCGGCCTGGTCACCGGCCGCTACTACCTGGTGAGCGGCGGCCCCGGTACCGGGAAGTCGTCGGTCGCGCTCCAGTTCGTGGGCGCGGGGCTGGAGGCGGGCGAGCGCTGCGCCATTCTCACGCAGGACGACCCCGAGGACCTGGTGGCCCAGGCGGAGTTCCTAGGCTACGACTTCCGCGCCGCCGCGCTCGACGACCGCCTCGTCATCCTCCAGTACCGCCTGGACTTCGCGCACAACTTCACCCGCGTCTCGGACCCGGACCGCATCGCCCGCGAGCTTCGGCAGATGGTGGGCGACGAGCCCGTGCACCGCTTCGTGGTCGACTCGCTGGTGCCCTTCGTGGACGGCGACGGCGGCGGGGGAGACACGGCGGGCGCGCTGGCGAACCTGCTGGAGACGGTGGGCGCCACCACGTACCTGACCGTGCCGGGAGATACGGGAGATGCGCACTACTGGCGCATCTACGACCGCGTGGTGACGGGCGCGGCGGGCATCTTCCACCTGGAGCGCACCGAGGGCCAGGCGCGCGAGCTGTCGCTGCGCAAGCTGCGCCAGGCCGCGGTGAGCGCGGAGCCGTTCCGCTTCACCCTCGCCGCGGGCGTGGGTATCGTGGAGCAGGCGCCGCCGAGCTCCAAGCGTGCCGACCTGCCGCCGGAGCTCCAGCGGCGGGTCGTGGTCCTCAACACCGCCGCGCGTCTGCCCGGCGAGCTCCAGGACGTGCTGGAGAGCGCGTACGACGTGCGGCTGTACAACACGGTGGAGAGCGCCTTCGCGGACCTGGCCACGGGCGGCTTCGGCGCGCTCGTGGTCGTCCTGGACCCGCGCGACCCGGACAGCGCGTTCTCGCTGGTCCGGCAGCTCCGCAAGCTGGGCAACGGCGCGCCCATCCTCTACGTCTCGTCCGCGCACGAGCTCCGCAGCAGCACGCGTTCGCGCGGCCTGCGCGTCGGCGGCGACGACTTCGTGACCGACGACCTGGACCCGCGCGAGTTCCTGGAGCGGGTAGAGGTCGCCCGCGCCCGCGGCCACCGTCACGGCGCCGCACCGGTGGGCGCCGAGAGCATCGTGCTCCAGCCCACCGACGACGACGGCCGCCCCCTGCCGGTGGAGGAGGCGGAGCTGCGCCGCGCCGTGCGGCACCAGGTGGAGCACGCGCCCCATCCGTTCTTCGCGCTCGTCTCCCTCCGTCCCGCCAAGCGCGAGCTGGACCGCACGTGGCGGGTGCTGTGCGAGCAGCTCCGGGTGCGCGAGGGCGACCTGGTCGCGAAGACGGAAGACGGGCGCGTCTCCGTGTACCTGCACGACATCAACCGGAGGCACGTGAAGGAGCTGCTGGCGCGCATCATGGCCAGCCAGCCGGGACTGAAGGGCGCGGAGGACCCCGAGCTGTACAGCTATCCGGTCGACCGCGCGGAGATCGAGCACTGGCTGGCGCGCGACGGTGCGCCCGAGCTCGCGGCGAGCCGCGCATGACCGCGCCCACGCGGCGGGGATACGGCCTGCGCCTGGCGGCGTACGTCGCGGCGCTCTTCCTGGTGGGGGGCACCGCGGTCGCCGTGCTGCTGCGAACCAAGCCCGCGTTCCAGGTGGTCGTCTTCGGCACCGCGCGGGCCGACGCGGGCGCCGTCTCCGCCGCGGAGATCCGGCCCGCGGGGTGGCTGGGGATGCGCTGGGGGAAGATGGGCTCCCTGCTCACGGGCGAGCTCCTGGCGGGGCAGCCCGGGACGCCCTATCCGGGGTGGACGGAGGCCGGGCTGAACGTGGCGGACAGCCGCACGCTGGGCGAAGCGCGCCGCCTCTCCGGCGAGCAGGACTGGACGGGCGCGCTGGCCGCGTACGACCGTCTCCTTGCCGCGAACCCCGCCAACGACGTGATCGCCGTCGAGCGGGCGCGCGTGCTCTCGTGGTCCGGCGACAACGCCGCCGCGGGCGCCGCGCTCGCCGTCGTCTCCACGCGTAGGCCGTCGGACGAGGCGCTGCGGCTGGAGGCGGCGCGCTACTACTGGTGGGCGGCCAAGGCGGAAGAGGCGGATTCGCTCACGGGCGAGGCGCTGGCGCTGCGCCCGGACGACCGCGCGGCGGACTCGCTCCGCAACGTGGTCCGCTCGTCGTCGTCCCCCTCGATCTCGACGGCGCGGCGCTGGCTGCGGCAGCGGAACGGGCCGGTGGAGAACCTCCAGCTCGCCCGCGCCCTGGCGCGCGAGAAGGAATACGCGGACGCGCTTCCGCACTACCGCGCCGCCATCGCCCGCCGTGCATCTCCCGACTCCGTCGTGCTGGAGTACGCTGGCACCGCGCTCGCCGCGGACTCGCCGACCGTGGCCGCGTCGGCCTTCCGCACGTACCTGCGCGACCACCCGCGCGACCGCGAGACGCGTATCGCCCTCGCCCGCGCGCTGTCTTGGGCGAAGGACTACGATGCGGCGCTTCCCGTCTACGCCGACTTGCTGGACGGACGCGACGACGCCGCGCTGCGCTACGAGCTCGCCGAGGCGCAGGCGTGGAGCGGCCACGAGACCGAGGCCATCGCCTCCCTGCGCCGCATCGTTTCCACCGACACGGCGAACGCGAACGCGTGGAGGCTGCTGGGCGACCTCTCCCGCTGGCACGGCGAGTGGGCGGGCGCGCAGGAGGGCTACCGCCACGCCGCCGCGCTGGACCCGCAGATGGACGGCATCTGGACCGCGCTGGCCGAGGTGGGCCGCGAGCGCGAGGCGGCCCGCATCGCGATGCTGCCGCCGCGAGTCGAGGAAGGCCGCGTGGAGGTGGAGTCGTTCGGCGACACGCAGGGCTTCCGCAACACCGTCGCCCGCGGGGTGCGCACGTGGCAGCCCGCGTGGGGCACGGTGGAGGTCGCCGTGGAGCGCCAGCAGGTCTCCGGCGACGTGCCGAACACGTGGGAAGGCGACGCCTCCGGATACGCGATCTCCGCCCATGCCGAGCGCGAGCTGCGGCCCGGGCTCACCGCCGGCGCGTCCGCCGGGGCGAGCGAGTACCCGGACCAGGGGCTGGTGCCCACCTGGGGCGCGGACGTCTCCATCGGCCGGCGCGACGGCGTGGGCTTGTCGGTCGAGTACGTGCGCCAGCCCGCCTTCCGCCGCGTATCTACCATGGCGTCGCTCGACGCGGAGGGCACGTCTGACCTGCTGCGCGCGAGCGGCTACCGGCCGCTGGGGCGCTGGTCGGCCTGGTCGCAGGCCGAGGTGGAGCGGCTGCACGCGAAGCTGGGGACCACGGGCCGCCTGGGCGCCTCGCTCGGCCTCTCCCGCCAGGTGACGAAGGAGGTAGGCGTCGCCTTCGCCGCCACCGCGATCGCGGCGCGGGGAGATGCGCCTGCGCTGCCCGGCGGGCCCGCGCTGTGGTGGGTGCCGGAGTACTACGTGGAGCCCTCCGTCCGCGTCTCGTACGGCCGCTCGCTGGGCCGGCGCTGGATCGTGGGCGGCAGCGCGGCCCCGGGCCTGGCGTTCGTGCGCGAGCGGCAGGGGGCGCTTCGGCGCTTCCCGTCGTCCACCTTCCCCACGGTGGACGTGGGCCTGAACGCCCGGTACACGTACGGGCGGTGGAGCGTGGGCGGGGCGGGGAGCTGGAACGGCGCCGTGGGCTCCGGCTACCGCTCCGCCGCCATCCAGCTCAGCGGCGGCTACGTGGTGCAGGTGAAGCGGTGAGCACGCGCCGCTACCCCGCCGTGGTCGTCAGCAGCCTCATCGTGCTGGCGGTGGTGTCGCTGACCATCGTGGCGGTGCTCTTCGCGTTCACCGCGCCGCCCGCCATGCAGGGGGGGATGATCCGCGCCACCTCGGTGCTGCTCATCCTCTTCATGGTCGTGCTGGTCGTCCGCTACCTCTCGCTCCTCTGGCTGGGCTACCTCCACCACCTCAAGGACAGCCGCGCGCACGACGAGGACGACGGCTCGTTCACGCCGCCGGTCAGCATCATCGTCCCGGCGTACAACGAGGGGCCCAACATCGCCTCGTCCATCCGCTCGCTGCTGGGGCAGGAGTACCCGCGCTTCGAGGTGCTGGTGGTGGACGACGGCAGCACCGACGACACCTTCGCCCGCGCGTCGGAGTTCACGGGCCGCAACGGCGGCATCTCCGTGCGCGTGGTCAGCAAGGGCAACTCGGGGAAGGCGGGCGCGCTGAACGCCGGGCTGCGGCTGGCGCGCTACCCGTTCGTGCTGTGCATGGACGGCGACTCGCGCCTCTCGCGCGACACCCTGCGGCGCGCGATACGGCACTTCCGCGACCCCGACGTGGCGGCGGTGGCGGGCAACGTGAAGGTGGTCAACCGCGGCAGCTTCTGGTCCAAGCTCCAGGCGCTGGAGTACATCGAAGGGCTGAACATGGCGCGGCGGGCGCAGGGCTTCATGCGCGCCGTGAACATCATCCCCGGCCCCATCGGCGTCTTCCGGCGCGACGCCGTGCTCCGCCTGGGCGGCTACGACACCGACACGTTCGCGGAAGATGCGGACCTCACGCTCAAGATCCTGGCGCAGGGCTGGCGCGTGGAGTACGAGGACCGCGCCATCGCGTACACCGAGGCGCCCGAGGACCTGGGCTCGCTCATCAAGCAGCGCTACCGGTGGACGCGCGGCATCTTGCAGGCGCTGCTCAAGCGCCGCTCGGTGCTCACCTCGCCGCAGAGCTTCTCCACCTGGCTGTCGGTGGTGATGATGCTGTTCGAGTCGATCCTGTGGCCCATCATGAACGTGGTGGGCAGCCTCTTCTTCGTGACCGTGGCCGTGGCCTTCGGCGCCAGCGCGTACCTGATCGGGTGGTGGGCGCTGCTCACCGTGCTGGACATCGCGGCCGCGCTGCACACCGTGGCGATGGAGGAGGAGGACCTGAGCCTGGTCCCCCTGGCCGTCGTCTACCGCTTCTTCTTCATCCTGCTGATCGACGTCACCAAGCTCTTCGCCACGGCGGAAGAGTTCATGGACGTGGAGATGACGTGGGGCAAACTGGAACGCCTGGGGAGGATCTGATGGACCTGATTCAACTGGTCGTGATCGCGATGGTGCTCGTCATCCTGGCCACCATCACCCTGGCCGCCGTGAGCTACGGCGCCTTCAAGGTGCGCGAGCGCAAGGTGCCCAGCCTGGCCGGCGGCGAGCACGACGCCGGGCCGTTCTTCTTCGAGCGCGTGCGCTTCGCCGCGCGGGACGCGGGCTCCGACCGCTGATGTCGCGCAGCGGCGCCCGCGCCAAGGTCGCGGTCTTCCTCGCCTGCACCGCCGTGCTCCTGGCCGGCGGCGGCCTCTTCGTGTGGCGCTCGCTCGCCAGCGCGGCCGAGGCGTCCATCGGCGAGAACAGCGGGGGATATGAGGCGCCGGGCAACATCCCCAGCAGCCTCCCGCCCGCGTCGCTCGCCGGCGTGCGCGTGGCCATGATCGCCGAGCCGCAGAACGGCACCTTCGGCGAGGCGGGCTTCTACGGGCGCGAGGTGGGCCGCTGGCGCGACTGGCTTGCCCAACTTGGCGCGCAGTCCGTCTCTCCGGCGAATGCGGACGTGCTCGTGCTGCCGCAGGCGCTGTGCATGGGGCCGGAACTGCGCGCGCTGGTCGCCAAGCACCTCGCGGCGGGGAAGGGCATCGTCGCGAACGGCCCCATGGGCTCGCGCAACGGGCTCTGCCACCCGCTGCCGGACACCCTGCTCGTGTCCCTCGTGGGCGGTCGCGGCTCCGTCTCCCGCTTCGAGCCGTACCACGACAACTCGTACTACGCGGTGGTGCTGGGCGAGACGGCGCTGGGCGCGGGCGTGCCGCCGGGGGCGCGCATCGAGCTGATGCCCGCCAACCAGCTCGTCTTCCGCGGCGCCGACCGCTCGGTCTACTATGCCAACTACCGCCGCACGCCGGTGGGGATGGGGAAGCAGCCGTACTTCGACGGCGCCATCGCACGGGCGCGCGTCGGGCCCGGGCGGGTGGCCGCGTTCGGGTTCGAGCTGGCGCACGTCGTCCCGGGCTGGAGCGAGTGGGTCACGCGCAACGTGGTCGCCAACGCGGTGACGTGGGCGGCGGGCCGGCCGGTGGTACAGATCGCCCCCTGGCCGGAGGGCAAGCACGCCGCCGCGGTGGTCGCGCAGGACGTGGAGGCCGACTTCCGCAACGCGGGCGGCGCAGTGGACCTGCTGGAGCGCGAGAAGGTCCCCGCCACCTTCTTCGTGGTGGGCCGCCTGGCCGAGCAGAGCCCGTGGACCATGCGGCGCCTGGTGAGCTACGGCGAGGTGGGCAGCCACACGTACGACCACCGCTCGGTCGAGAGGCTGAGCGAGGCCCAGTCCGAGGCCACCCTGCGCCAGGCGCAGTCCGCCACGGCCGAGCTGAGCGGCCGGCCCGTCACGGGCTTCCGGCCGCCGGAGGAGAAGTACTCGCTCGCCACCCTCCAAGCTTGGGCGCGGCTGGGCGGGCGCTACGTCTTCACCTCCAACAACAGCCGCGCCGCCGGGCCGGAGATCGTGCCCTTGGGCCGCGACACGCTCGTCCTTCTCTCTCGCGTGGTGGACGACGACTTCGAGGTGCTGGACCGCTCGTCCGTGCGCGACCGCGGCGTCATGGCGCGCCACATGGTGAGGCAGCTCGACGAGGTGATCGCCCTGCGCGGCGTGTACATGTTCAGCTACCACTCGCACATGTTCGCGCGCGACGACCTGCTGCCGGTGCTGGGCGCCCTGGTCGGGACGCTCAAGTCCACGCCGGGCGTGTGGATCGCGCAGGCGGGCGACGTGGCGGAATGGTGGCGCCAGCGCGGCCAGGTCCACGTCACCACCTCGGCGGACGGGCGCACCGTCGACGTCTGGAACGAGAGCGCATCTCCTTTCCGCCGGGGCGTGCTGCTCGTGGATCTCCCGTCGGGAGAGCAGAAGCGCCTCGCCGTCCCGCAGATCGCTCGCGGTGCCCATCTCCACGTCCCGGTCCAGTAGCCGGTTCCCGTTGGAGCGGCGAAAGACTGCCGGCGTGATTCGGATGGGATGATCGCGGCGGGCCGCTCCGGAGACGGGCGGCGATACAGCCTGCCGCCCGTCTCCTCCGCGGGGTCGGTGAGCCTCCTCCTCCGGCGGGCGATACTGCCTGCCCGCCTCCGTCCGGGGTCACACCGCCCGCGGCGTGAGCCAGCCGAAACCGCCCGGCAGTCTCCCGCCGCACATCATCGTTCGGATACGACGAACGGCAACAACAAAAGACCGCGACCGCCTTCCCGGCGCGCCGCGGCCTTCTCGTCCTCGTCCAATCATCTGCTCCACCCCTCCGCCTCTGTGCTCCATCCGCCGGGTGCCGCCCCTCTTGCGCGTCATCCGCTTCCTGGCCTCGACCTCTCCCGAAACGCCGACGATCTCCCTCGGTGTAGGGCACACGGACCTGCGTGTCCGCCCATCTCTCTGCGACGACAACCCATCGCACCGCCGGCCGCTTCTCGCCGCCCTCACCATCACGCGGCCATCCACCCGACCTTCGCTGCTCGTCCGGCGTGTTGCGGAGACGCTACTGCCGCGCCTGCTGGTAGATCACCGTGTAAGCACGAATGCGCTCCAGGTAATCCTTGGCCTCGGGATTGACGTGCTCCGGCCAGCGCGGCCCGTAGACCTTCACGGAGTCTGCCACCTGCTCGTAGCCCGCGTTGTAGCTCACCGTCACCAGGTCGAGCAGCTGCGAGTCCGATAGCGGCGCCCCGCCGTTGATGCGCGAGCGCGCCAGACTGCCGTATCTCCCCGGCCACTCGTCCAGCGTCCACACGTCTTCCAGCATCCGCAGCCAGATCAGCGCGGCGCGCACGGCCGGAAGTGGCGAGAACAGGTACTCGTTCGCCCCCGTCACCGCGCCGCTGGCGATCAAGCGTTGCGTCCGTGCGCGGGTCGCGAGCGTGTCGTGCACGGCGGGGTGGCGCGGCCACGACTCCACCTCCGCGCGCGCCCACTGCCAGCGCGGCGAGTCGTGCACCACGTCCAGCATCTCGCGGTCGGCCACGGCGGTGATCTGCGGGAGGCCGTTCGCCGGCGCATTGCTCAGCGCGTATGCCTCGAACCCGCTCTCCTTCGTCAGCAGCGCCGCCGCGAAGTTCGGGTTGATGCGTATCTCCGGCTGCGCCGCCCACCGCTCCAGCGACGGCGCCACGTCCCGCCAGAACCGCTCGTACGCCGCCGCCGAGTCCACGCGCGGACCCGCGCCGACGTTCACCAGCATCTCCCGCCGCGGATGCCCCAGCGCCAGCCCATCCACCGCCTTGAAGTGCGGCACGTCCATCCGCACCGGAGCCATCTCGGCGCCCCCCTGCTGCGACGCCGCGGATACGGTCGCGCAGCCGCCGAGCAGCACCACCACCGCTGCCATCGCCGAAGCTCGCGCCACGGATCGTGAGGCGATCCAAGCTCTGATCATCATCTCATCCGCAGATGTGAAACCAGCTTCGATAGCAGAGAAGGCTCAGCGCCGCTCTGCATCTACCGAATCCTTTTCCAACATCTCCCCTCGTCCGCCGCGCATCTCCCGATTTGGCGATGTCGTGACGTGAAACGACGGAGGGCTCCACCCGCATGGATGGAGCCCTCCGTCTTCACGGGCGCCGCGGCTCAGTAGCGCGCGTAGTGGCTCTTCACCACCGCGCCGACCGGGGTCGGCGTGCCGCTCCAGTCGTTGAGCAACGCCGCGAAGGTGCAGATCAGCTGGTCACGCCCCGCGTAGTCCGACGGTGGCGCGTACCAGGCCCACGCGATGATCGAGATGTTCTTCCGGTCGGCGTAGTCCATCACCGCGTTGTAGTACGGCACCCCGCAGTTCATCGTCCCGAACTCGCCGATCATCACCGGCGCGGTGGCCGCCAGGTAGCCGAAGCCCGCGTCCCACGCGCCCGGCTGCTTCTCCGGCCAGTCGTACACGTGCGTGCCGTACACGATGTTGTAGCCGGTGAGCATGTGGCTCTTCACGCCCGACAGGTCGTAGCCCCAGTTCAGCCCGTTCGCGATCACGATGTTCTCCGCGCCGGTGCCGCGGATGGCGTCGTACAGCTGCTGGTAGCCCACGCCCTGGTAGCTGCCGCTGGTGTCCTGCACGAAGGCACCGTTGCGCCACGCATCCCACGACACGTCGTGCGGCTCGTTGTACATCTCGAACATCACGTTGCCGTCGTCCTTGTACCGCGCCGCGACCTCCTTCCAGAAGGGCACCGCGTGGTTCGCGTCGGGCAGCGGCTCCAGCGTGTACGCCTTGCGGTTGGGGTTGCCCTGGTCGCTGAAGTGCATGTCCAGGATCACCGCCAGCCCCGCCTCTTCGGCCCGGTGCACGGTGGAGTCCACTAGCGCGCGGTACTCCGGGTCGTAGTTCGCCGCCGTGGAAAGCCAGAACGAGGGGTTGATGGGGATGCGCACCGAGTTCGCGTGCCAGCTCTTGATCCCGCGGAAGTCCTCGCGCGAGAGCTGCGGGTCGATCAGGCGGTCGTCGCCGCGGTGCCACGACTCCAGGAACGGCCGCGCGATGCCCACGAACCGCGTCGGCTGGCAGCTCGCCGAGTAGATCTGGTTGCCCACCACCGCGAAGCCCTTCGGCGGCGCTTGCGCCGTGGTCGCCGTGAACGACACGGTGGAAGGGGCCTGGCTGTGGATCGCCGCCTCGACCGTGTTCGTGCCCGCCGTGGACCCCAGCGCCAGCGAGGTCTGCGCCATCCCCTGCGCATCCGTCGTCACCTTGCGCGAGCCCAGCGTGGCGCTGCCCGTCTTCAGCGCGAAGTAGACCGGCGCGCCCGCCACTGGGGCGCCGCCCGCGTCGTTCACCTTCACCGTGAGCGGAGTGGCCAGGCTGCAGCCGGGCGGCATGCCCTGCGCGTCGCCGGAGACCATCGTCACCTTCGCCTCGGTGCCCCACTTCGCCGTCGCGCTGAACGTGACCGGCGTCATGCTGCGCCCGCTCACCGCGGCGCTCGCCGAGTAGGTGCCCGGCTGCGCGCCCAGCGTCCACGCCGCGCGCGCCACGCCCTGCGCGTCCGTCGTCGCCGTGCCGGGAGATGCCGTTCCGCCCGTCGCCGTGAACGTCACCGGCACCCCGGACATGGCCGCGCCCGTCTGGTCCAGCACCTTCACCGCCAGGCTGTCGTCCACCGCGTAGCCGGGAGCCCCCTGCACGGTGGTGAACGAGACCGCCACGATGGACGTGGCCGTGGGTCCGGTGCCGGGGTCCACCGGGCCAGGGTTGCCGCCGCCTCCGCCGTCCCCGCCCGAGCAGGCGGCGAGGAACGCGCAGCCCAGGGCGGAGAAGGCCAGACCCTGGAGAGTAGAACGCGTGTTTACGCGGCGTGGGACAGCCGGATGGCGCGACATGGCAGCCGTTGCGGTGTAGATACTTGCGGCCCGTTTCCCGTTCGCCGGCCGCGGCGTTCCGCGAAGGCGGGTTCGCGCATTCCGCGCCGACCCGGCCGGCCAGCCCAGGGGCAATCGCCGTGCCACCTCACTACGTAGCAGCTCTGCGCGTAAGTGCAAGCTGCCGCACGCAAAAGCGCCGTGTGGCGGGCGCGCGAGGAGCAACGTTATCTTTCCGCCGGGCCAGCAGGAGAACGCAACGAGAGAGGGAGGGCACGTGCCCAGTGACGAGGCAGGGACGCGCGAGGCGATCGGCGAGATCGGCGTTCGCGTGGAGCGCGGTGAGCGCATCACCACCGCCGACACGGCGGTGCTGTGGGAGCACGCCACCGACGACGAGCTGAAGCGGATGGCGGGAGCGGTGCGGGCGCGCTTCCACGCGCCGCGCCGCGCCACCTACATGGTGATGCGCATCATCAACTACACGAACGTCTGCGTGGCGCAGTGCGACTACTGCGCCTTCTACGTGCTGCCCAACCGCGAAGGCGGCTACGTGCTGACGCGGGAAGACGTCTTCGCCAAGATCGACGACCTGCTGGAGGCGGGCGGCGACCTGGCGGCGTTCAACGGCGGCTTCAACCCCAAGCTGCCGCTGCACTACTACTGCGACCTGTTCGCCGCCGTCCGCGAGCGATACGGCGACCGGGTGGAGTTCTACGCGCTGACCATCGCCGAGTTCATGTACCTGGCCGACCGCGCGAACCTCTCGCACGCAGAGACGGCGGCTCGCCTGCGCGATTCTGGCGTGCACTGGATCACCGGCGGCGGGTCCGAGATCCTCACCGAGGACTTCCGCAAGCGCCACGCGAAGTTCAAGTACACGGTCGCCGAGTACTTCCAGGCCCAGCGCGCCATCGTAGAGACCGGCCTGCGGACGACGGCGACGATGGTGATCGGCTTCGACGAGACGCTGGACGAACGCCTGGAGCACCTCCAGCGCACCCGCGACTTCCAGGACGAGTGCCTGGCGGATGGGATGGACGGCCTCTTCTCCTTCCTCTGCTGGACGTACAAGCCGTACGGGACGGAATTCGCCGGCCGCGAGATCTCGCCGCGCGAGTATCACCGCCACCTGGCTCTGTCGCGCATCTTCCTGGACAACGTGAAGCACGTTCGCACGTCGGTGCTCACGCTGAACGAGAACGCCTTCCGCGGATTGGAGTTCGGCGCGGACGACTTCGACCTGCCCATCGAGGACGAGGTGACGCAGAAAGCCGGCGCGACCATCGACCGCAACCTGGACCGGCTGCTCGCAATTCCCCGCGCGCTCGGCTACGAGGTCGAGTACCGCCACGCCGAGCGCCCGCCCGTGGCGGCCCCCGCTTGAGCTTCAAGGACGCCATCCTGGACCTCTTCGGCTTCCTC
>DASRQW010000227.1 GCA_035696245.1 Longimicrobiaceae bacterium
CGAGAGCGGCACCTCGGCCGGCGCGCCGGCGAGCGTTGGATGAGAAGGGGCAGGCCCGCCGAGGCCCGCCCCTTCCGCACATCTACCGGCCACCCATCGAAGTTCGCCGTCTCGAAACCGAGCCCTGCGGACTGCTTGCACGCGGAAGGGCGCGATTCATCGTACTCGAATCTCCCCGCCGCGATGAAACCGCAGCCTTCGCGTATGAAAGACGCCCCCGCATCCGGATGGACGCGGGGGCGTTCTGTTGGCCGTCAGCGCTGGCCGCCGGATATCACCAGAAGGCGGCGATGAGGAGGTTGGTGCACTTGAGGGTGTTCGTCTCGCAGACGGTGTAGACGTAGATGTACGGCGTGTTCACGGCGCCGATGTGGTCGCTGAGCGAGCCGGTGTTCGCCGCTCCCGTGCGGATGCGCACCAGGTTGCGCCACACGTCCACCGTGCCCGCGCTGCCGCGCGTCCACGTGAGCGCCACGGTGGCGTTGCGCGCACCGCCGGAGATGGTGCCCGTCAGGTTCGACAGCGGCACGGACGGCGTCGTCGCGCTGGCCACGGCCGAGTACGCCGACGAGCCTCCCGCGTTGAACGCCCGCACCCTGTACCAGTACCGGACGCCCGCCGCCACCGCCGCGTCGGAGTACGCCACGACGTTCGCGGCCGTGGAGCCGACCTGCACGAAGATGCCGGGGATGCCCGCCACGTCCGGCGCGCGCTCCACGCGGAAGCCGCCCTCGTTGCCCGCGTTGTCCTTCCACGCCAGGTCCACGCGCCCGGCGGCGGCGACCGCGGTGAGGGTGGACGGCGCCGCGGGGATGGGCGGCGGAGGCGGAGCGGGCGTGACCGCGCTCACCACGTTCGAGTACGACGAGGTGCCGTCGGCGTTGAACGCCTGCACGCGATACCAGTAGCGCGACGACGGAGCCACGCCGCCATCGGTGAACTGCGTCGCGTTGGCCGGATCGGTGCCCACGGCCGCGAAGGTTCCGGGTGCGCCGCCCGCGTCCGGCGCGCGCTCGACCGTGAAGCCGGTTTCGTTCGTCGATGCGTCGGTCCACGACAGGTTGACGAGCGTGGCCGCCGCTGCCGTGGCGGAGAGCGAAGCCGGCGCGGCGGGGAAGGGCAGCGGGAGCGTGTCGGCGCGGAAGTAGGTGCGGGCCAGCCACGTCTGGTACGTGGTGAAATTGATCACGCTGCCGCCGCCCGCCGCGTTCATGTAGCTGTCGTACGCGGCGAACTCCTTCGTCTTCACCGCGATGGCGGCGAGAGAGAGGTTGGCCGGGCGGTTCTGCGTGTCGTAGCCCACGAACCAGTAGCGGTTGAAGCTGCGCGTGCTGGTGGCCGCCAGCACCACCTCGCCGGTGAAGACGTGGTCGCCGTGGTCGCCCGGCGTGAGGCCCCAGTCGTACTCCGGCGCGTTGACGTGCACGTACGGCGCGCGCTGGCCGCCCGCCTCGCCGTCGATGGCGGCCTGCACCGTCGCGATCAGGTCCGCCCACGTCGGGTAGACGGTGGAGGTGTCGACCGTGGTGAGCGCGTTGCCCTGGTCGCGCAGGCCGCGCATGCTGCCGTACCCGAAGCCGAACGCGTCGCCGCTGTTGCCGTCGGGCAGGCGCATGTCGTAGACGACCACCTTGCCCTTGGTGCAGCGCTGCACGGGGTGGCCGTTCACCGGCTGCTGCGCGCACGTCCACGGCCCGGCGCCGATCATCGTGTCTATCGATGCCTTGCTGGCCCGCTCGCGCACCGGCCAGTACGTGGGCCCGAACCCGGCGTCGCCCGCGGTGGTGTAGATGAAGACCACCTTGTCGGCCGACGAGAGGCTGGCCGCGGCGTGGTCGCCCATGAAGAGCTGCCAGTCGTCCTGGTGCGGCGACACGTAGAAGTGCGTGTTCCCGGGGGTGGACGCCACGGCCGCGCGCGCCGTCTCCGTCGGTGCCCGGGTGGAGGGCGCGAGCGGCATGTCGCGCGAGCAGGCCGCGGCCAGCGCCGCCACGCCCAGCAACCAGCCCGCCCGCCGCCACCTGCGCGCGAGGGCCGGGGCGGTCCCGCCTAGAACGATCGGTCGGCGCATCTTCTCATCTCCGTGCGAGAGTTGGCCTGCGGGAACTTCAACGTTGCGGCGTCTTGCCGCCGTGCGGGCTGCCGGATCCGCCATCTGCCGGCCGTCTTTTGCGTGGATTTCACGTCGGCGCGACGGGCGAGGTGCGGCGCCGGATAGCTTCGTGTGGATCGGGATGCCGGAGATGCGCGGCGGCTCGGCATCTACCGAAAAACCGTCGACGTTCGAGGTGGATGCGCGTGGTCCCGATGCGCATCTCCCGATACGCTGCGGCGCGTGAGGGCGCTCTGGTGCGCTGGTCGGGACGAGCGGCGGTCGCGGGCTGCGCATCTGCCGATTCCGTCGTGCCTTGCGCTGCGCGACTGCCGGGGCTCAGCTGCGGCCGGCGAGCTTGCGGGGGCGGCCGGCGGGGCGGAAGGCGGAGCGCGGCGGCGTGCGCAGGTGCGACGAGACGGCGGCGTACAGGGCCCCGGCGCTGCGCTGCATGGTGAAGCGGCGCCGCACGTCGGCGCGGGCGCGCGATGCCATCTCGCCCGCGGCGGCGGGGTCGTCGAGCAGCCACGCGATCGCGTCGGCGAGCGAGGCGGCGTCGCCGGGCTCCACGAGCAGGCCGGTGAGGCCGTCGCCCACCAGCTCGGGGATGCCGCCCGTGCGCGTGGCGACGAGGGGGACGCCCGCGGCCATCGCCTCCACCACGGCGAGCCCGAACGCCTCTGCCCAGAGGGACGGGATCACCGCGACGGTCGCGTCCGCGAGGAGGGCGGGGACGTCGCCGCGCTGGCCGAGGAAGCGGAACGACGAGACGCCGCGGCGCTCGGCCAGCGCGCGCAGCTCCTCCAGGTACGGACCGTCGCCGCAGAACGCGAAGGTGACGGCGCGCGTGCCCCGTTCGCGAAGCAGGGCGGCGGCCTCCACCAGCATCTGCACGCCCTTGTACGGCTGCGCGCGGCCGGAGCAGAACACGACCGGGCTGCCGCGGGGGACGCCCAGCGCCTGCTGCAGCCGTCCCGCGGGCGGCAGGGCGAAGCGCGCCAGGTCGATGCCGTTGTACACGAGCAGCGCGCGGTGGGAGGGCACGCCGTTGACCTCCACCAGCCGCCGCCGCACGAAGTCCGACACGGCGAAGCAGCAGTCGGCCGACAGCCACGGCAGCGCGTGCAGGACGCGTTTGGCGAAGTGCGCCAGGGCCCCGCGCCGCGCCCGCTCGCCGGACGTCCGGTCGTGCACGAGCAGGCGGCGCACGCCGGACAGCCGGTAGAGCGGGTAACGCCACGACCAGGTGGGACGGTCGGTGAGGTAGAGCGCGTCCACGCGCAGGCGGCGGATGAGGGCGCGGAACGCCTTCAGGCCGGGGCGCGTGTGCACCGTCTCGTAGTCGAACTCCGCGAAGCTGAACGGGGCGCCGCGCATCCGGTCCGGCACGCCGCCGCCCAGCGATGCGTAGCAGATGGTCACGCGGTGCCCGTCGGCCACCAGCCGCTCGCCGGCCCCGCGGAAGACCCGCTCGATGGTCTCCCACGCGTAGCCGGTGTCGCTGGCAAAGTTAGCGACGAAGAGCAGGTGCATTTCCGCCCCTGGACGATGGGATGCCCGCGCTCTGGAGCCCGACCGTGTCGATCGTGGCACCCGCCGCATCTGCCGCATCGGCCGTGGCCGCATCGATCGAGGCGTTCGAATCGGGGGATGCGATCGAATTCGTCGACGGACTCGGCGCATCTACCGACGTTGCACGATGATGCACATCCGCCGAATCGCTCGATGTCGTCCCATCTGCCGAAGCAACTGGGAGATGCGCATCTGCCGATTCGATCCGGTCCGCTGCGGTTGCTTGGGATGGGATCGGGAGGAGGTCGGAAGGGCGGGGGACGCTGATGGAGCGGACGAGGTGCGTGAGGGCGTGGCGCGCGACGGGGCCGCCCAGCGGCGTGGTGCTGAGGCGGCAGAGCGCGCGGGAGATGGCGGCCTCCACGCGCCACGGCAGCAGCGCGCGCCCCATCACCCGCAGCTCGCCGAAGCCGGCGCCGCCGCGCGCCACGGGGTGGAAGCCGGCGCCCGCCAGCAGCGCGTCGATCTCGTGCGGGGCGTGCTTCACGAAGTTGCGCGAGTACCAGCCGCGCTCCTCCTGCGGGCCGGCTGCGCGGCCGGACAGGCGGCGCGCGAGCCGGGCGGCGGCGCGGAACGGGGCCTCGATGCCGCGGCTCACGGCCTGGAGCAGCACGCGGCGCTCCGGCATCCCCACGTCGCACACGAGTTGGCCCCAGGGGCGGAGCACGCGGCGCGACTCGGCCATCATCGCCGCCCGGTCGGGCACGAAGCCGACGACGCCCAGCGCCATCGCTGCGTCGAAGGTGCCGGCGCGGAAGGGCAGGTGCTGCGCGTCGGCGACGATCACGGCGGCGGGCGCGGCGGGTGCCTCGGCGAGCAGGCGGTCGCGGGTGGCGCGGGCCATGGGATACGAGAAGTCCATCGCGACCACGCGGTCGCCCGCGCGGATGGCGCCGAGCGCCTGGTGGCCGGCGCCGCATCCCACGTCCAGCACGCGCTTTCCGCCGCCCATCTCCCGCAGCCACCTGAGCGCGACGGTGCCGCGGCCCACATAGGTGGGGTCGGTGTAGCGGTCGCGGTCCCACTCGGCGACGCGGCCGTCGAAGAAGGCGCGGACGGCCTGGGCGGGGGCGCTCACGCGGCCCTCCACGCGCCGGGCGAGACCGGAGTTCCGGCCACGCGCTCCAGCGCGTCGAAGAGCACGGCGGCCTGCGCGCGCCGCCCGAAACGGCCGTCGGCGTTGATGGGGCGGGGCGTCTCGCCCGCGGCGAACTGGCGCCAGCGGGCGAGCAGCGCGGCGTGGATCGCGTCCACGTCGGCCGGGTCCACCACGTCGGCGGCGGTGCCGCGGAGGAGCTGCGCGGTGGAGCTGGAGTCGCGCGCCAGGGCCAGTACCCACGCGGGCATCTGCATGTATTCGAAGAGCTTGGAGGGGATGGCGAGGTCCACGTCCTGCGGCAGGGAGACGAGGACGGACGCGCGGCCCAGCAGCCACAGCGCCTGCGCTCGCGGAAGCCGGGGGTGGACGGTGAGGAAGGCCGCGGCGCACTCGCGGCGGGCCAGCTCGGCCACCGGTACGCCACCGAACGCGTCCACGTGGCCCACCAGCTCGATGCCCAGCCGGTCCGGCCCCAGCCCCGCGCCCGCGGCAAGACGGGCGACGGCGGCGAAGAGCGGGCGCGGGTCGCGGTCGATGTAGATGTTGCCCGCGTACGCGATCACGAACCGCCCATCCCTCTCGGCCAGCGGCAGCGGCTCGTCGTCGCAGCCGTTCATCACCGCGACCATCCGATCGGCGGACCGGGGATGCGCGGCGGCCATGGCGTCGCGCAGCGCGGGCGTGTTCGCGACGACGAGCGATGCGGCGCGGACCGCCCGCGCCTCGTACCGCTCCGCCAGGGCGTACCACAGCGGCGACGCCATCCCGGCAGGGACGGCGGGGACGATGCTCCACGCGTCGCGCAGGTCCATCACGAACGGGATTCCCGCGCGCGCCGCGGCCTCCGCGCCCGCCAGGTGCACCATGTGCGGCGGCCCGCAGGTGACGAGCGCCCGGTGCGTTCCTGCCTCCGCGATGAACGACGCCGCTCTGCCCGCCGCCCGCGCCCACGCCGCATCGCGCGCGAAGTAGCGCCACGCACGCCACGCCCGCACCGCAGCCCGCGGCCCCATCCCCCGCCGCAAATCCGCACGATAGATGAGGTCCGAGACGACCTCGCCCGCCGTCGACGCATCCCGCCGCCGTGCATCTCGCGAATCCGCCGCCGACCGCATCCCCCGAAGCGAACGGGATATGGCGGTGCGCGCGTGGCGTAGCGCGGCGACGGGGGACGAGCCCGCGCGGACGCCGAAGACGCGCGTGCCGGCGGGAAGCTCGGCGAAGCGTGCGGGGTCGGTGGACGTGAGGTCGTCCGGGTGCGCGGTGACTGCGTCCACGCCCCAGCCGCGCTCGGCGGCGAGGGCGGCGAGCTTCTGCCAGCGGAGCGCGCCGGTGCCCTGGCCGGGCGGGAAGTGGTGGCTCAGCAGCAGCAGCCGGCGGCCGGCCGGGGCGGCGTACGGGCCGTGGAGAAGCTGGGGATGCGGCATTCGGGCGTGGGTGGAAGGGCTGGCTTTCGCATCGGGAGATGCGGGGCGGACGGACTTCCGCGGGGCGGCGGGAGCGTGCCGCGGAGGCGGCGGGTGGGGACTGCGTCTTGCCCGTTCCCCACCTCAACGCACGGCCCGCTCCGCACCGCCGCGGCCCTGCGCACCCCGTGGAATCCAGCCCCCGCGCCGTTTCCCTCCGCCTCGCCCACCGGCCTCCATGACGACTTCCGGCATCGACTATCGCGTCCGCGCAACAGCGGGCACCCTCGTGCGCCTGGGCTGCGGCGCGGCCGTGCTCGCCTTCGTGCTCTCGCGCGTGGACGTGCGCTCGGTCACGGTGCACGCGGACGGGCGCGCGGCGGCTGGGCTGGCGGCGACCGTGGCGCTCGTCGCTCTCGCGCAGTGCCTCAGCGCGTTCCGCTGGCGCCTAGTGCTGGGCGACGCGGGCGCGCCGTTCGGCTACCTGCTGCGCCTCTACCTCGTGGGCCTCTTCTTCAGCCTCTTCCTCCCGTCGTCCGTGGGGGGCGATGGGGTGCGCGCCGTCGCGGTGTCGCGCAGCTCGCGGCGGCCGGCGTGGGCAGTGTCGAGCGTGGTCTTCGAGCGCTTCCTGGGCGTGATCGCGCTCTTCGCGCTGCTCGCCATCGGCGCCGCCGCATCGCCCGAGGCCGTGCGCGGGCTGAGCGGACGCGTGGCGCTGCCCCATCCCTCGACGCTGATGCTGGTGGGCGGAGGCTTGGGGATGCTGGTGCTGGGGATGATCGGCTGGCGGCTGGCCGCGCGGAGCGAGCGGGTGCGCGCGGGGACGGCGGATGCGGCCGCACTGTGGGCGGGCCTGTGGACGCGGCCGCGCACGACGGCGGCGGCGCTGGGCGTCTCGGTGCTGGTGCAGGGGACGTACGTGGCGGCGTGGTGGCAGCTCGCGGCGGCGCTGGGGCTGCGCGCGCCGGCCGGCGCCTTCCTCGTCTTCGTGCCGCTGGTGAGCATCGCGGCGATGATCCCGCTCACGATCTCCGGCATCGGGCTGCGCGAGGGCGCGTGGGCGCTGCTGCTGGCTCCGTACGGCGTGCCCGCGGCGGATGCGGTCGCCTACAGCCTCTTCTACTTCCTCGCGTTCGTACTGGTGGGCGCCGCG
>DASRQW010000228.1 GCA_035696245.1 Longimicrobiaceae bacterium
CACGCGCTTGCCGTTGATCTCCACCGACTCCTCGCCCCGGTTGGTGACGGTCGCCAGCGCCTGCCGGTTCTCGCGCGGGATCAGCACGGGGATGCGCCCCGGCCCCCGTTGCGCGATGAAGTAGTAGTGGTGCGCCACGCCCTCGTCGAGCACCACGGCGCCCGCGCTCGCCACGTACTCGTGCAGCTGCTCGCCCGACGCGGTGACGGTCTTCTCGCTGAACCGCCCGTTGCCCACGGTGCCCACGATGCGGCGCGGCGAGTCGCCGCCGATCTCCACCTCGTAGGCCACGGGGTCGCTCTGGATGCCGGTGGCGCGCAGCCGCGGCGCCAGCTCCAGCGTGCCCGTGGGCAGGCGCAGGTTCACGCGGCCGCTGGCGACCACCTGGCCGCCGGAGCCGCTGCCGGTGGAGCGGATGCTGAACTCCTCGGTGCCCACCGGCTGCCCGCCCACCCAGATGCGGAAGGTGCCTGCGTCGTTGCCGCCCTGCGCGGCCAGGCCGGCGGGGAGCGCGAACGAAGCCGCGAAGAGAGAGGCGCGCAGGGCGCGCCGGATGGTCCGAATCATGGAGCCTGCTTTCGTGGGGGAGCGCCGGGCGCTCTCGCGGTGAGCCGGCGCGGCGTGCCTTCCCGCGCGTCCGGCTATGGGAGGCGTACCCCCGCGGCGGACGGGTGTTTCCCGCGGTGGGGCAGGCTTCACGCCACGTTCCCTGGGTCGCGGGGGGCGATGAACACCTTGTGACGTATCTTCTGCAGGATATGTTCGTACATCTCGCGGCCCCGCTCGGCGCTGGCCTTCGTGGGCTGGCCGATGGAGCCGGGGCAGCCTTCGGGCAGGGTGTGCAGGCGACCGCGCACGAACTTTCGCATCTTCTCGGGGTCCATCGTGTAGTCCTTGGCCTCGGCCATGTTCACCGCGCCGGGGCGGAGGTGCAGCAGCAGCGAGGTCAGGATCTCGCCGCCGTGCTGCGGCCCCGGATCGCCCTCCACGAAGCGCGACAGGTCCACCGACAGCGCCTCCACCACCCGCACCCGCGCGTGCGCGGCCGAGACGGTGGCGATGGCCTCGGCGTGCGGCTCGTGCAGCTGGGCGGTGATGGCGATGAACTCGTCGAAGCCGTGCGCCGCCCACGAGGCCAGCAGCTCGTTGAGCGCGCGGTGCAGCGTCTTGGCCTTGAGGGTGGCGGTCCCGGCGTAGTCGCTCTCGCTGGGCAGGTTCACGCCGTACGTGAACGGCGGCGCCCGCAGCACGCCGAACTCCTGCGACAGGTCCGTCGCCAGCGACTCGGCCACGCAGGTGCCGGCGCCGAGGGGCAGGTGCGGCCCGTGCTGGTCGCACGCGCCCACGGCCAGTATCAGCCGCCGGTCGCGCTCCAGGTGGGCGGCGACGGCGGTCCAAGGCAGGTCGGTGAGGGCGTAGGAGCGCAGCGGACGGGAGCTTCCGGAGTTCATGAACGATTCTGTGGAGGGCGGGGGGCAGCAAGCGCCGGGCCATGCGCCCGCCGGCCCGCGCGCCGTGGCCGGCTGGGCCGCGGGATGGGCGGCCGTCGTGGCGCTCGCGTGGTGGACGTCGGCGCTCACGCCGGGGTGGCTCGCCGCCTCCGCCGTGCTCGCGCTCGCGTGGGCCCTGCTGGCGCGAGAGGCGGGGCGGGCGTGGCGCATGGCGGCGTCCGTGGCGTTCCTGGCGGCCCTGAGTATAGGCGCGGGCGTGCAGTTCCGCCTGTACCAGGTGGCGGCCGACTGGGAGCACGTGCGCGCCTCGGCCGAGGAGAAGGCGGCGGGCGACCTGCGCGAGGGGCTGGACGACCTGCTCCAGCGCGCCGAGGCCGCCGTCTCCGGCGCGGCGAGCGCCGCCCAGGCCACCCGCGCCCGCCCCGGCGCGCCCGCGCCCCCGGCGCTCTTCACCCGGCTGGCGGAGATGCGGGCCGACGCCGGCGTCTCCGCCCTGGCCGTGTACGGGCCCGACGGGTCGCCGCTGGCATGGTCCGGCGAGCACCGCGGCAACGTGCCCGAGGCGGTGAGGACCGGCCAGGCGGAATACTCCTTCTCGTCCGGCCCGCTCTTCGGATACGTGTACTTCACGCGGCGGTTCGCCGGGGGGCGGACGGCCGTGGCCGCGGTGCTGCTGGAGGCGCACGTCGCCGTCGGGGAGGGCGGCAGGCCTTTCGCGGACCGCTTCACGCAGACGCACGGGCTGACGCCGCGCTTCACCACGCCGGACCGGGCGCAGGGCGCCTCCGTCTGGGACTGGTCGCTGGGCAAGCCCATCCTGAGCGTCGTCTTCGCCACGCTCACGCAGGAGCGCTGGCGCGACCGCGTGGCCGAGCGCGGGCGCTGGGCCGTGGGGATCGCGTGGCTGGCCGCCGCGCTCCTCGTCTGCGGCGCCTGGTTCCGGACGCGCCGCACGCCCGGCGTGCCCGTGATCGCCGGGACGGCTGCGCTGCTCGCCCTGCCGCTCGGGTCGATGGCGGGGGCGGAGGGCGTCTTCTCCCCCCTGCGCTTCGTCCTTCCCCTCCCGGGCGACGTCAATCTCGGCCAGCTCTTCATCGTCCTCTGCGGCGTGGCGGTGTGGGTGCTCTCCCGCTCGCGCCCGGGCCGGCTGATGGCGCGCATCCCCCTGCTCGTCCGCACCGCGGCGGCGGCGGCGGCGCTGGCCGGGGCCGCGTGGATCGTCCGCGCCTCCGTGGCGGAAGGCGTGCTGGCCGAGCACGCCGCCGGCGGCGTCGGCCTCGTGCTGGCGATGACGCTCCTCGCATCCCTCCCCCTGCTCGCCCTGCTCAGCCGCTCGCCCCGAGAGGTGCCGCGGCGCGAGCGAGTGGAGCTGGTCGCGTTCGGCCTCGTCCTGGCCGCCCTGCTCGGCATCGCACTCGTCTTCTGGTGGCGGCCCGGGCGCGACCTGCCGTTCTGGACGGCGGCGCTGTGGGCCATCCCCTTCGGCGTGGTCGCCGCCGTGCTGCCGCGCTCGCAGGTGGGCCGCGGCGCGCTGCTGCCGTGGATCGCCGCGGGGTGGATCGCCGGGTCGATGTCGCTCTCCCACCTCTGGGTGCTGCACCTGGAGGCGCGGCTGGACCAGGCGGAGCAGGAGCTTTCCCGCCTCGGCACCCGCGCCGACCCGTTCCTGGACTTCCTCCTCCGCCAGTTCGCCGAGAAGGCGCTGTTCTACTCGGCCGAGGGGCGCGAGGGCGTGAGCCTGCTCTACCAGGCGTGGGTGGAGGGCGGGCTGGCGAAGGAGGGCTACGAAGCACGCATTACGCTATGGGACGGGCGGACGCCCAGCGCCGAGCTGCGCCTCAGCGACTCGCAGATCCCGCCGGAGCTGGTGCCGGGGATGCTCGCGTCGGCCCGCGCGGCCGAGGAGCCCATCGTGCAGCGTTACACCGAGCTGGACGAGCTGCACTACCTGCTCGTCGTCCCCCTCCCGGGGGGCCGGACGATCTCCGTGGCCGTCCCGCCGCGCCGCAGCCTGGGCCGCTCCACCGCGCTCGCCCGGTTCCTCGATCCCGGAGGAGATTCGGACCCGGAGGGCGGGATCACCAGCCTGAGCCTGGTCACCGCACCGCCGGGGCCGCGCGCGCTGCCGGAGGGCGGCATGCGCTGGATCGCCACGCGCGACGGGTGGCGCAGCGAGGCGGTGGTGGAGTTCCCGTCCGGCCCCATGCACGCCCACCTGCTGGTGCAGACGCCGTCGCGCACGATGCTGCTGGTGCACGGGCTGCTGGGCGAGTTCGGCATCGTTGTGGTGATGGCGCTGCTCTGGTCGCTCGCGCGGACGCTGTGCGGCGAGCCGTTCGGCGTGGACCCCGGCGGTTGGGGATGGCTGTGGAGCTTCCGGGGGCGGCTCACGCTGGCCCTCTTCGCCTTCTTCCTTCTCCCCATGGCGGCGTTCGGCGCCACCACGTACCAGGCGCTGTCGCGGGAGGTCGTGCGCACCGCGTCCGCTCTCGCGCAGCGGGCGCTGGGCCAGGCGGCGGGGGAGATGCAGTCCGCGCCGTTGGAGCAGCTGGGCCCGCTCGTCGGCTCCGACCTGCTCCTCTATCACCGGGGCGTGCTCGTGGAGGGCACGTCGCCGGAGGTGATCGACCTGGGCCTCTACCACACCTGGCTGCCCGCACGCGTGCAGCTGGACTTCAGCGTCGCGGAGGGAACGGCGGAAGAGGAGGAGCGCAAGCTCGCGGGCCACCGCTACCTGGTCTCCTACCGCCGCCTGGGCGCCAGCGATGTGCTGGCCGCGCCCGTCCCCCTCGCCTCGGCAGAGATTTCTCGGCGCCAGCACGAGCTGGCCTCGGTGGTCCTCCTCGCCAGCCTGGCCGGCGCCGCGCTGTCGGTCGTCCTCGCGCTGCTGGTGGGACGCGCGTTCTCGCGGCCCATCGAGGGGCTGAGCCGCGCGGCGGCGGCCGTGGGCGCGGGCGACCTGTCCGTGCGCCTCCCGGCAAGGAGGCGCGACGAGTTCGGCGGGCTCTTCCGCTCGTTCAACCGCATGGTACGCGGGCTGCGGCAGGCCCGCGGCGACCTGGAGCGCGAGACGGAGCGGACGGAGGCGATCGTCTCCGAGGCGGGCACGGGCGTGCTGGCGCTGGACTCCGCGGGCCGCATCGCCCTCATCAACCGCCGCGCCTGCCAGATCATGGGCGTGGAGCTGGAGGCCGGGCAGCGCATCCCCCGCGACCTGCCGATGCCCGCCGTGGTCGCGGAGGCCGTCTCGGCCTTCCTCGCATCGGGCGCGCGCGAGTGGGCGGACGAGCGCGAGGTGGACGACCGCGTGGTGCGCATGCGCCTGCGCCGCCTGCCCGTGCCGGTGAGCGACCGCGGCGCCGTGCTGGTGCTGGAGGACGTGACGGCGGAGATCCGGTCCGCGCGCGTGCTGGCGTGGGGCGAGATGGCCCGCCAGGTCGCGCACGAGATCAAGAACCCGCTCACACCCATCAAGCTGGCCGTGCAGCACATCCGCCGCGCGCACGCTGACCGGCGCGACGACTTCGGCGCCATCCTGGACCGCAACGTCGACGCGGTGCTTCGCGAGATCGACCGCCTGGGCGAGATCGCGCGCGCGTTCGCCCGGTTCGGCACCCCGTCGGACTCCGCCCAGCCGCCGGAGCCGGTGGACGTGGGGCCCGTCGCGAACGAGACGCTGGCGCTGTACCGCGGCGGGCAGGACGGCATCGCCTACCGCGTGGAGGTGGAGCCGAGCACCCCGCGCGCCTTCGCACGCGTGGGCGAGCTGAAGGAGGTGCTGGTGAACGTGCTGGAGAACGCCCGCGCCGCCCTCCCCGAAGGCGGCGAGGTCGCCATCTCCGCGCGGCCGGTTGGCGGCGGCGCGTGGGTGCAGCTCGACGTGGCGGACACCGGAGAAGGCATCCCCGCGGACCTGCTGCCACGCGTGTTCGAGCCGCAGTTCTCCACCCGCACCAGCGGCACCGGCCTGGGCCTCGCCATCGTCCGCCGCCTCGTGGAATCCTGGGGCGGGGAGGTGACGGTCGATTCTGAGCCCGGCGCCGGCACCACCGTCCACGTGCGGCTGCGGTCGGAAAACGCCTGGGCCGCCATGCAACTCACGGACGAAAACGATAGACCGAAAACCGGTCTATAACTTATCCCCAACCCCGACGACTGACCGAGCAGAAGTTCTCTGCGGATCTGCTATGGGGTGTGGAACGTCTACGTCCTCGCTCTGTAGTGGAAGACGCTTGGGCTTCCCGAGCGTGATTCTTACCCAAACTTTCAACTGGTTCTATGTCTCATATCCCGCCGCGAATTCGCCACCAGCTTAGGGCTGAAGTCGGCTTTGGATGTCCCGTTGACGGTTGCGGATGCCCTTTTTTGGAGTATCACCACTTTGACCCACCACGCAGAGTGCGAGATCACAACGACCCGGCGGGGATGATTGCGCTTTGCGCTCGCTGCCATGACCAGGCAGACGGAGGAGCATGGACTGTTGATCAACTACGCGCAATGAAACGATCTCGGGACCCGCGACTTCGTGAGAGATTTAGGTGGCTCAGGCGTGACATGGTTACAGCAGTAGGGGGAACCCTCTTTCAGGTCAAAACTCCGCTTGAAATCGGCGGGAAGCCCGTCGTGTGGTTCAATCGGGATCGCGAGGGCCAGCTGTTACTGAATTTTGAGATGCCGGCTAGTTCTGGTGAGCCGCGCGCAGTGCTCGTCAACAATGATTGGCTAGTACGAGGGGAGCTGATGGATCTATTCGCTTCTCCACTCGGCCGGAAACTAGTTGTGAAATTTGCGGGCGGCGATTCACTAAGTATAGAGTTCTCAGAGGCGCTCTCCGCCGCTTCCCTCGCGAAGCGGTGCCGCGCGAGAGGAATGTCGGTTTCGACGCTTCCTTCAGCGTTACAGTTCCCCATCACCTTGTGTGAGATTTCGCTTACAGTAGCTGAAGCGGGGATCAGTGTTTCGCCTTCTGCTATTAGCGTTCCTGGCTTCAGTTTTATTGGTGGATTGTTTCAACACGCTGATGGCTTTGGAGGTATTGGTCTCTCGCTGTGACCCTGTACGCTCACAAATGAGTATGTGGTAAGTACGCGGTCACCAGCACGGCTGCTGTTTAGAAGTACTGTCGAAGTACGATTTCGCAGCTCGTTCCGTAGCAGTCTTCCTCTTCGGCAGGTGCTCTCGCGTCGCGCCCGCAGCGCACTTCGGGACGTCCGGTTTGACAGGTGAACGGAGTGGACACTATGTTGCGCGCCTCTCGCGGGCTATCCACTCCTCCAATCCCCGTCCAACCGTGCTCGCTCGGGCTCTTTCCGCCGCAGTCCTCGGGATCGACGCGTACCTCGTGACCGTGGAGGCCGACGTAGCGAGCGGCCTTCCCGCCTTCGCCACCGTGGGCCTACCGCAGGGTGCGGTGAAAGAAGGCAAGGAGCGCGTCATCTCCGCCGTGCAGAACAGCGGCTATCTCGTTCCCCCGAAACGCATTACAGTGAACCTAGCGCCCGCGGATCGCCCCAAATCGGGGAGCGCGTTCGACCTGCCCGTCGCGCTCGGCATTCTAGCGAGCACGGGGCAGATGGACAGCATCGAGCGGCTGGACAGGTTCGCGCTGGTGGGGGAGCTGGGTCTGGACGGCGGATTGCGGCCGGTGCGCGGGGCGCTGCCCATCGCCATCGCGGCGCGGGATGCGAAGCTGACCGGAATCGTGCTCCCACAGGAGAACGTGGCGGAGGCGGCGGTGGTGGACGGGCTGGAGGTGCGCGGGGCGACGAACTTCGAGCAGGTGGTGAAGTTCATGGAAGGCTCGGCCGACCTGCCCGTCGCGCACGTGGACCGCGACGCGCTGTTCCGCACGTCGTGCGAGCACGATGCGGACTTCGCCGACGTGAAGGGCCAGGAGCACGTGAAGCGCGCGCTGGAGGTCGCCGCCGCGGGCAGCCACAACATCCTGATGGTCGGCCCGCCCGGCTCCGGCAAGACGATGCTGGCGCAGCGCATCCCCGGCATCCTCCCGCCGCTCACGTTCGAGGAGGCGCTGGAGACCACGAAGATCCACTCCGTGGCCGGGCTGCTGAACGGCGGGCGGTCGCTCATCAGCACGCGGCCGTTCCGGAACCCGCACACCACCATCTCCGACGCGGGGCTCATCGGTGGCGGGTCGAATCCGCGGCCGGGCGAGGCGTCGCTGGCGCACAACGGCGTGCTCTTCCTCGACGAGCTTCCGGAGTTCCGCCGCAACGTGCTGGAACAGCTCCGCCAGCCGCTGGAAGATGCGCGGATCACGCTCTCCCGCGCGGCCATCTCGCTGACGTACCCGTCGAGGTTCATGCTCATCGCAGCGATGAATCCGTGCCCCTGCGGCTATCACGGCGACAGCCAGCGCAAGTGCTCGTGCGCGCCGCCGGCCGTGCAGCGCTACCTCTCGCGCGTGTCCGGGCCGCTGCTGGACCGGTTGGACCTGCACGTCGAGGTGCCGGCGGTGCGCTACCGCGACCTGGCGGACCGGCGCCTGGGCGAGCCCTCGGCCGCGATCCGCGAGCGGGTGACGCGCGCACGCGAGATCCAGCGCGAGCGGTTCGCGTCGCGCACGGACATCCACGCCAACGCGCACATGGGCGCCCGCGACCTGCGCGAGTTCTGCCGCGTGGGCGAGGGTGGCGACGCGCTCCTGCGCACGGCCATCTCGCGCCTGGGCCTCTCCGCCCGGGCGTACCACCGCGTCCTCAAGATCGCCCGCACCATCGCGGACCTCGCCTGCGCCGCGGAGATCGAGACCTCCCACGTCTCCGAAGCCGTCCAGTACCGTTCCCTCGACCGCGTCCTCGTGGCCTGACGGGCTGAGCGGTCCCGCATCTCCGGAACGCGAATCCGCAGCCGCGCATAGAATGCACGGCTGCGGATTTCGTTCTTTCCCACATCTCCCGAAGGCTGTTCAGACGTCAGTCAGACACACTCGCATCGGCTAGAAGAATAAGGATGCGCATCTGGTCATCTCCGATGAGCAGTATCGTCGGTAGCCGAAGGATGCGCAGTTCGCCGTTTGGTCAGCCGCCGAGGAAGTGGGTGACGTACCATTGGACGATGGCGTTGCCCCAGGGCTCGGTGATGGCGGCGCCGAGAGCGAGGAAGATGCCGAACGGCACCAGCTTGCCCGTCTTGATGCTGATGGGGCCGAAGATGACGCTGCCGAAGAACGCGCCTAGGAAGAGCGTCAGCAGAACGCCCACCGGGCCGAGGAAGGCGCCGACCATCGCCATCATCTTGATGTCGCC
>DASRQW010000229.1 GCA_035696245.1 Longimicrobiaceae bacterium
GGGTTTGGAAGCGGTGATGGACCGATTGCTCGCAGGCCCGCTCACGACGGAGGAACTTGAACGCACTATCCGAACTGCTAGTCGACGGGAGAGGCACAGAGCCGCTTTGCGGCGCGTCGTTTTTGACCCTGCCGTCGGTTCTCAGGCTCCGAGTTTGGAGGATACCGTTGAGGCTCGGGAGTTGCTGGAGTGGCTGAACGCGCGGGTCCGTGCTGCAGACTGGCTTCTGCTCCTCTTGGTCGCCGAAGGATATGGGTACAACGACATAGCAGAACGGCAGTCGGTGTCAGCTGGTGCAGTACGTGCTCGGGTCTGTCGACTGCGGCACACCTTCAGGCCGATGCTGGTAAGGGTTTTGGGCTGGGGCGAACGTTGTAAGGGCGCTAGAGGTAGGATGACCGTGCGGCAGTAGCTGTTTCTGATACCGAGCCAGGGCGCCATCTCGTATCGACGGGACGGCGCCCTTTCGTTTGCCTCGGACTGCTCACCGGGCCACGACAGGCGGGGATGGGGGCAGCGCGCCAGCGCCAGGAAGCGCGACCGTAGGCCGTGGTTGCCTACTTCCCGCGGCTTGTGTGAGCCACATGACGCCATACCCGCCGCCGGCTCGGGCCTGCCGGGTCGGCTCTCTCTGCGCTGCTCCAAGGACTCCCCTCGGCGGAACGTTCACGGGCAGAAACGAGCCAGGGGGCACGAAGCCCGAGTACAGCAACCGGGCGTCGAAAAGGATCGAGCGCGCCGCCGGCAGCCGCCATGGAGATCCGTCCACAGCGGTGCCATACCCGTTGCCGGACCACGCACACGCACCCGCTGTGAAGTTGCCCACCTCGGTCTGCTCCACGGCGCCCACCACTCGCACTTCCGCACCGCTCCAGTCGCCCAGCACCGCCGGAGCCTGATCGACCACTCCCCCCTGGTACACCCCGCCCGGCCGCCCACAGACGTCCGTGCGGAGCACCGCGTACAGGGTGGTGTTCGTGCTCGCCACCAGCGGGACCGCACTGGCCGTCGTCTCGCCCTGCGCCGGAACAAGATCCCACACCGATGCCCACCCGGCCGTTGAGGGCGCGAGCCCAAGCTGGACGTCGGCTTCCCCCGGGAGCAGGGTGACTCGGGGCGCGTCGACCATCAGCGGCGGCGGGCCGCGCCACGCCGCGGCGGGCACGGTGTTGAGGCTGCCGACCACGAACACGGGCACGTCCGATACAATGGTGAGCGGCGCCGCGACGTGCGCGGCGTTCCGGATCACCAGCGCCTCCTGTGCGCCGGCCGCGAACCGGCCGACCGGATCAGCCGAAGCCGCACGGACGTACAGCATGCCTCCGCTGACCGCCGGTAGAGCCCCCAGGTCGAGCACCCACCCGTAGACGTTGGACGGGCAGCGGTGGGTCTCGTACACGTGCCCCGCCACCGTTGCCGTGCAGCGAGCCTCACGCCTCGGATCGAAGAGCAGGCCCTTCCAGAGGCGGCTCGGATCCGCCGGGTCCGGCAGCGCGATGCCGGCGGGAACTGCACCCGCCCACGGCCACGGGTGGTAGCGCATCGCACCCGAGACCACCGGAATGCAGCCCGTCCCGAAGCCGTACGCCTGGCCGCACGTCACCGCCCAGCCGGGTCCGGCACCCACGCTTGTCCGCTGGACGGAGATGCCCGGCGCGAAGTAGCCGTTTCCGCCGCAGGCCGCCGCTCGGTCGGCGCACTCACCCGTCCCGGCGACCGACGCATCCTGCCGGCGGGATGCCTCGAACGTTCCGCCTGCGGCCGGCACCACGCGTACGTGCCCGAGCGAAGCGCCGAGCAGTGCCGATCCGCCGGTCTCGGCCGCCGCGCGAGACCACGTGTCCAGCGGGAGGACGCCGTCCTCCGAGAGGATGTGGCTCTGCGGGTTGTCGTTCTGGACGCCGTCGCGCGCTTCCAGGGTGCCGAGGAGCGTGACCGCGGCGGGGCACCCCGCGAAGAAGGCGAGCCCGTCGATGCGCACCGGCCCCACGACCGTCGCCGGGCCACCCACGGCGCAAAGCTCCGCGGGCGTGCCGCCGCTCCGGTACAGGGCGTACTGGTAGGGAGCGACGCGGGCGATGGCCGCGGTCTGGGTGAGCGTGCGCTGCCCGCCGGAAGCGCCGACCACGTGGACCCGCATCTCGATCTCGATCGTCCGCGAGGCGGTCTGGCCCTGCGGCCGCGGGATCGCGGAGTACCGTAGCCGGGGCTGGTCCGTCCAGATGTCGAGCGGCTGCGCATCGTCCGGTACGGGGTCCAGCTCGCGGACCGCGACGACGCGGAAGCCCGTCCCGTCCGGGTCCACCGTGGCGCCGTCGACTGTCGGGAGCGTGGCCACGCCGGCGTTCAGCTCCGCGACGTCGGCCGCGTCCAGCGCGCCCAGGCGCAGCGCGGCCCGGCTCCGCAGGCGCTCCGTCATCGTTTCGATCACGCTGCTTCCGGCCGCGTCCAGCACGCTGCTCTCAGCATGGGCGCCGCGGGTGCGCTCCGCCGCCTCCAGGTTCAGCATCGCCCCGCCGATCAGCATCGCTAGCAGGAGCATGACGAGGAGCGCGCCGATCAGCGCGCTGCCTCGCTCGTCCGTCAGGGACCCGCCCCCGCCCTCGCTTTCCCCGTACAGCGAACAGACCGCGCAGAGCTGGGCGTCCCCGAACAGGCGCGTCCCGTAGCGTGGGCTGGCTCCGCAGCGGGCACACCGTTCCGCCGTCGCCCGGCTGCTCCGCGGACGGAGGCCGAGCACGAGCGTGCGAGCCCGCGGATCGAAGACGAGCGGACCCACCTCCAGGGACTTCGGCAGCGCGGCGGCGATGCGCTCCAGGTCGTCCGCGACGGGGGCGACGTACCGCCGGGTGACGCGGAGGGCTTCGGGAGCGCCGAGCCCCCCGGGCGCCGCGTTCCATTCGAGCGTCAGCGCCGCCCCTTCGCCCTCGGCGCCGCGCCAGCTCCCCGGCGCCCGCGCGGCCCGGTCGCGCAGGGCGGCAAGAGCCTCTTGGAGGGTCAGCTTCGCCTGGTCGGTACGTGTCTCGTCGGTCATTGCGCTTCGCGGGCGCCGCCTCGGGCTACTGGGGCGAGCGATTGGACGATTCTCACCACCTGGGTGGTGCGGGCTCCCTGCGTACTCGTTCCAACGACGGCCACGGTGACGCGGACGGCCACCAGGGTGTGGTACCCGCGCGCGTACGTGTAGCCGACTGCGCCTGCCTCCGGGCTGCTGGCGGCCGAGCGGTTGGGGCTGCTCGCCAGCCCGGCGGCATCGACCCCGTCGCCGCGGCTCCATCCGGCGCCGCCCTCGTGGGCCGCTTCGACCTGCAGGGATGCGATCGGACCGGCGACGCGGCGGGCCGGGTTCCAGTCCCCGCCGGCGGTGAGCCCGCGCTGCAGGAGGAGTGCCCGTTCCGCCCCCTCCGCCGCGGTCCAGAACCGCGCCGGCTCGACGGGGAGCGCCGCTACCGCGGGAGATCCGCCGCCGCTGACGCCGGACCACTCGCGCGGGGCGGGGAAGCCCAGGGCGGCCGTGAGGTCGGTAGTGGCGACGTCCGTGTAGAGGGCCGACGTGCCGGCAGGTGCGCAGGCGGAGCGGGCGCGCGGAGCGGCTGCCCGCACCGCCCGGGTCTCCACGCATCGGGAGCCGTCCGGATAGTACGACTCCGCGCAGGACGGAGCGGTGGTGCCGCCCGGCGCGAGCGTGCCGGCGATCACCTCGGTCACGGCCACGCCCGGCACCAGGGTCACGGGGCAGAAAGCTGCGGGGACGCAGTCGGCCCCGCAAGGTGCCGCATAGGCAGGCTGGACGGCACCCGCGAGTAGCAGTCGGTACCCGATGCGGGCCGAGCCGACCGCGAGGAGCGTCCCCGGCCGGAGCGCTCCCGCCCGGTCCCCGCGAAGCGCGATGCAGCTCCCGGGAGCGCCGGTGCGGCAGGGCCGGCTGGCGACGGGGAGCGCCGCCCCGGTGGTGCGCAGCAGGAGCAGGGTGTCCGCCGGGGAGCCGTCCGGGGACGTGGCGGCCGACGCTCGGAGCATCCCCAGGTTGGGGGCGGAGATGCCATCTCGGGCGGCCTGTTCCAGCGCGCGTCCGACCGCCGACTCGATGTTGCGCCGGGTCCGCTCGGCGTCCGCGCGGCGGAGCTCGCTCCGATGCAGCGACGTGCCGACCTGCGCGAGGCTCCACGCCATGCCCGCGAGCGCCGCGGCGACCACCAGCACGACCAGCAGCTCGATCATCGTGAACCCCGCGCGGCCGGCAGCCAGCCGGGCATCGGTGGGCCGCGTCACGGCGTCCCCGCCGGGCTCCAGCGCCCCGTGGCGGGCCGGGCGCCGGCGTCCACGATCACGCGGCGGGCGCGCGTCGTCCACGTACCCGCGTCCAGGTGCTCGACCGTCACCGCGACCTGGGCGAGCGCGCCCGCGCACCCCGAAGCTGCTACGCCGTCGTCGGCGGGCCGGGCGGACGCGGGGTCGCAGAGCACCTGCCGCTCCACGAATACGCGATAGGGTCCGGCCGGGTCGGGCGTGCCGTCGTCCGCGAGGCGGGTGGCGGTCCCGGGCGAGGGGACGTTCCAGACACCGCCGGCGCGGGCGGCTTCGACCTCCGCGTCCGCGATCCGCCGGGACATCTCCGAAGCCCGGCGGCGGGCGTTCTGCTGCTGCGACTGCCCCAGGAGCTGGATGATCCCCGCGGCGCCGATCGCGAGCACGACGAGGGCGACCATCACCTCCACGAGCGTGAAGCCCGACGGACGGGCACAACGGTTCGGAGTCATCGTGCCAGCGGCTTCCAGGTGGAGGTTCCCATCTCCCAGCACCACGCCTGCACGGCTCCGGTCGCGTCCAGCGTGACGGCGGCCACGCGCTGCGCCTCCCGTCCGGAGCGCAGGAGGTAGACGGCGGCCGGAGCCGGCGGGGAGCACGCGCCGTCGGCCCCGCAGAACACCTGCGCCGGCAGCGCGCCGACGGGCTGCCCGAGCGGGTCCCGCGCCGCCGTCCCTCCTCCCCACACGAGCCCGTCCGGCAGCTCCTGCCACTCGTCCGCGGGCGTCGCCCCCAGCGACAGCGCCCCCGGCGCGCCCACGCGTGCGGCGTAGTGCCCGTCCGGGCGCACCGCGATCAGCGCCTCTCCGTCCGTTGCGACCGCCTGCTCCCGGGCCCGCTCGATCTCCGCCGCGAGCCGCTGTGCCGCCAGCTCGACCGGGAGGACCTCGGATGGGCGCTGGAGGGCCATGTACGCCGTGGCCAGCACGGCCAGCGTCGCCAGGACCACCAGCAGCTCCACCGCGGAGAAGCCGCGAGCGTCCCCGCGCACCCGGCGCGGGGTACCACGAGCCGCTGTGCCTACCCTCCAACTCGTTCCCTCACCACCACATCTCCATCGCCTCATGATCAACCCGCTGAAGAGGTTCGTCCCGCGCGGCGACCCCGCATCCGCCCCGGTGGCGGTAGGCATCGACCTCGGTGTCCGCAGGATCAAGGTGGCCGTCGTCGGCGAGGGGGAGGGAAGGCCCGAGCTGGTCTGGACCCTGGACGTGCCGACCCCCGGCGGGATTCTCGGGGCGGATGGCAGCTTCGATTCGGTCGCTGCGGGCCGTGTGCTCGCGCAGCTGCTCGAGGGGGCGCCGGTCCCGGCGGGAGCCCGCGGAGCCGTGGTGCTTCCCTCCGCCGTGCTCCGCGTCCGCCGCCTGCAGGCGCCTTCGATGGATCCCGCCGCCCTCGGACGGCTGCTCGCGGACGACTCTGAGCTGCGGGTTCCGGGCGTCGCGCCGGAGGGGCTGCACCGCGCCTTCTCGCCCGTCGCTGATACCCCGGCGGCCGCGCCCGGGGACGGGTCGAGGACGCTCGTCGCCGCCGCCGCGCGGCGTGATGCGGTGCGTGCCTACGGCGCGGCCGCGGAGGCCGCGGGCGTGGCGCCGCGGCTCGCCGCACCCGCCGTCGCGCTCGCGAACCTCCACGCCCTGCTGCACCCGGAAGAGACCTCCCGGGCGGTGCTCCTCCTCCACGTCGGCTCCGCGCGGACGGAGCTGGTGGTGGTGCACGGAGGCGCACCGCTGCTGGTCCTGCCGGTCGTGCTGGGTACCGACCACCTGTACGAGCGCGTGCGCGCGGTCCTGCGCGGGGGCGTCGATCCCGAGAAGGCGCTGCGGGAGATGGACGCGGTGGACGGCGACCCCGCGGCGTGCGAGGCGGTGGACGAGTGGCTGGCGCGCATCCGCGGATCGCACCGCACGGCCCTGGGCGCGGCCGAGCAGCGCCTTCGCGGCCGGCTGGACGGGCTGCCGGTCCGGATCTCGGGCGGGGCGGCGGAGTTCGGCATCGTCGCGAGGCGCCTGGCCGCCTCGCTCGCCGACCCGGTGGGGGTCCTCGATCCCGCGCCCGGGTTTCCCGATCCCCCTCCGGGGCACGTGCCGACCCCGGCGCACGCACTCGCGCTCGGGGCGGCCCTGGAGGCCCGGGCTGCGGCAGCCGCGGACGCTGGGCCCGCCGGGCCTCGTGCCCTCCTGCTCGACCTGGCGCTCCCGGCCGAGGGCAGGACGCGGGGCGGGGCGAGAGAATCCGTGGCCGCGCTGGCGAGGGATCTCAGGGTGTGGGGGAGCGTGGCCGGCGCGCTGCTGATCGCGCTCGGCGTCCCCGCCGTGCTCCAGGCGCGTCTCGCGCGCGCGGAGAGGGAGCTGGGCTCCGCGCGGGAGGCCTACCGGAAAGAAGCGGCCGCGGTCTCGGCGGACAGCGCACGCGTCGCCGCGCTCCAGGCCGACAGCACCCGACTCGCCGGGACGCTGGGCACGCTCGCGCGGCTGGAGGGGCAGCGGTACGCGTGGCCGAGGCTGATGGACGCGGCTGCCGCGACGCTCCCGCGCTACGCGTGGATCACGGGGCTGGAGCTGGATCCCGCCGAGCACGAAGCCCCGGCAAGGTTCCGGGTGCGGGCCGTGGCGCCGGCACAGGACGACGTGAGCCGGTACGAGCGGGCGCTCGGCGGAAGCGCGGGTGCCTCGCGCGTGGCGCTGGAGGGGTCGGAGAGCCTGCAGTCCGGGCCCTTCGTGCTGGTCGGGTTCACGCTCGCGGGGGACTTCGGATTTGCCCCGCCCGGGGACCGTTCCCAGCCGGAAGCGGCGGGGTACCACCCCGGCGAAAGAATGCCTCCCGTACCCGCTTCCCGCCCGTGACTCCTCCGCCGAACACCGCCCTCCGCAACCGTGCCGCCGCCGTCGTGCTGATGCTGGGCGTTCTCGCCGCGGCCGGGCAGTGGACGGCTGCCATCCGGCCCCGGTCGGCCGCGCTGGAGGGCCGGCGCCGCGCGCTCGAAGCGGAGCGCACCCGGCTGGCCGGCACGCGGGCGGAGCTGCTGCGCCTCGGCTCGGAGGGGATCGCGTCCCGCAACCGGGTCCTGCGCGCGGAGGTGCTCCGCCGCGAGGCGCTGGCGCCCGCCGGGAACGCCGACGCGGTCGGCGTCCAGGTGCGCGAGCGCTTCGCCGCGCTGGCGGCCCGCTACGGGGTGCATGCGCCCAGCTTCGAGCCCGTGCCGGTGCGTGCCGAGGGTGACCTGCAGGTCGCGGGGCTGAAGATCCGGGCGGCGGGCGAGTACCACGCCATCGGTACCTGGCTGACCGAGGCGCTCGCCGACGACCGGCTGCTCGACGTGCAGCGCGCCCGCTTGGAAGCGGTGCCGGACTCCCTCACGGGGGCGCTGCGGGGCAGTCCGCCGCCACCGGCGGGCGGAGCTCCGGGGGCGGGACCCGCGCCCGCCGACCCCGCGCTGCAGCTCGCAGGCGCGGCGCCGCTCGACGCGGTGGTGGAGGTGGTGGTGCAGTGGTATGCGCTGCCGGGAAAGCCCGGCGCGCAGGCGGCGTCCCCCAGCGCGGAGGTACGGTGATGGCTCGGTGGAGGTGGTGGGCCGCGTGCGCGGCGGTGGCGCTCATGCCCGGTGCGGTCGCCGCCCAGGAGCGGTGGACGTACCCCCGCGGAGCGGGACGCGCGAATCCGCTCGCGCCCCCGGCGGAGCTGTACTCGGCGGAGGTCGCGCCGCCGCTGGTGGTCACGAGCGTGATGGGCGCGGCGGGAGGGCCGCTCCACGCGGTCGCCCGGTTCGGAGCGCCCCTGCGGGAGCGGCGCGTCGTGCGCGCCGGCGACCGGGTGGGGCCGTACCGCGTGGACCGCGTGCAGATGGATGGGCTCTGGGTTCGCCTCTACGTCCTCGGCACGCCCCGGCGCCTGTTCGTTCCCCGCGCCGGGATGCGGCGCACCGACGCCGTGATCGCGGAGGGAAGCCGGTAGATGCGCACCCATGGAGGTCTTCTCCTGATCGCCGTCGCGGTCGCCGCCTGCGCGACCGCCGCGCCGCGCGGTGAGCTCCTCACCGTCGGGGAGCTGCGCGCGCGGCAGGCGCACGGCGCCGCGTCCGACTCCCTCGCCGCCGCGCCGGCGCCGGAGCGCGCCACCGCGTCGCCCGCTCCCCGGCCCCGGCCGGCGGGATCCGCATCCGCTCCGGGTGGGCCTGCGAGCGCAGCGAAGGTGGACAGCTCCGCCTCCATCCCGCCGCGCAGCGGACCCGCCGCGCCGGCCGCCCGGAGCGCCGCTCCGCGCGTGGCCACCCGGCCCGCCGCGCACCGCTTCCCGGCGCCGCGATGGATCCACGTGGACGACCCCAATCCCCCGGTGATCCCGTTCCAGCTCTTCGAGGACCCCATCGCCGACGTGATGCGCAGCCTCTCCGAGGCCGTGGGCGTCAACATCGTGCTGGACCAGGACACCGTCGTGCGCGCCATGAAGCTCACCGCCGAGGTCCACGACCTCCCGTGGCCGCTCGGGCTGGAGGCCGTCCTGGAAGCGCACCGGCTGCGCCCCGTCCAGCTCGCGTCCGGCGTGATCAAGATCGTGAGCGAGAAGTCCGCGCGGGACGACCAGCAGGTGGAGGAGGTCTCGCTGCGCTTCCTCACCGCGCGCGACATCCAGAGCGCCCTCGACGGGATCCTCCGCTCGGGATCGGACAGCAGCAGCGCCCGCGTGGAGTACGTCGGCGCGCCGGAGACCACCCGCCGCCTGATCGTCTACGGCTCGCCGGAGAAGCTGTCGCAGGTGCGCAGCCTGGTGGGACGCCTCGATCGCCGGCCGCCGACCATCTCCGTCGAGACGCGCATCGTCAGCGTCGACCGGTCGCGGATGCGGCGCGTGGGGCTGACGTACGCCTTCGGCCGCCTGGCGACCGACTCGGCGGGGAACTCACAGCCCGTGATGGACGTCCGCTCGGCGGCCTCGGGCGGCGTGCAGAGCAGCTACGGTCCGGCCGCCCACCTGGTCTCCAACCTCGGGGGGCTCGGCAGGGTGGACCTCAACGTTTTCATCGACGCGGTGGTCGGCAGCGGCTTCGCGGAGACCCAGACCACTCCCAGCATCACGACCACCAGCGAGATGTCGGCGCAGGTGCGGATCGGCGACGCGATCGTGCTCCCGAACAACCAGCCCATCTTCGCGGGCGGAGGCTACGTCCTCCCCGGCGGTACCGGCCAGAGCCCCCAGGGCGGCGCGCAGCAGCAGGGCGGCGGGAGCCGCGGCCAGGCGCCCGCGGGCTACGGCGACCAGGGAGGCGGCCTGCAGCCCGGCGCGGTCGGAGCCCAGGGCGACTACGGCCAGCAGGTCGGCGGCTACACGCGCTTCCAGACCGGGACGGCGCTCAAGGTCACCCCCTACGCGCTCGGGGACGGGCTGATCCGGGTCCGGGTGGACCTGCAGCGCGACGGCGGGCAGCTCTCCACGGACGGGCGCTCCATCACCGGCGGCAACCAGACGGCCTACACCGACGTGATCGTCCGCGACGGCTCCCCGATCGTGATCGCCGGCCTGACCGTCCACGCGCGGAGCCGCGGCAGGAACGGCGTCCCGGTGCTTTCCGACCTGCCCCTGCTCGGCTCCCTCTTCCGGATGGACGAGAATGCCGAGCACTACCAGGACCTGATCATCGTCCTCACCCCCCGGATCGAGACCGATGAGCTGGCGAACTGATCGCGCCGCCGCGGCGGTGCTCCTCCTCATGGCCGGCGGATGCATGGACCAGGGCGACCTCTTCCGCCCGGTGCCGGAGCGGGTGGCGCACGCTCCCCGGCTTCGCCTGACGGCCGAGAGCTACGTCCTCTACGAGGGAGACCGCGTGCCGCTGCGGGTCGACAGCCTGGACGGGCGGCAGGGAAGCGTCGAGGTGCTGGTGCTGGACCGCGCCCGGGCGGTCGTCTGGAGGTCGGCGCCGGTGGCGCTGTCCGACTCCCTCGTCTCGGTGCCGGTCACGGGACTCCCGGCCACAGTGTACGGCGACACCACGCTCGCGCTGAGCGCGGACCTGGACGTGGACGGCCACCGGGTGTACGCGAGCGACGACACCGCCCCGGCGCTGTCGCGGGACAGCGCCGCCTCCCGCCCGGTGCGGTTCTATCCGGGAGCGGTGCTCGCGGTGGGCGTCGGGCAGCCGCAGGCGTTCGCGCTGGACGCGGCGACGGGGCGCCTCTTCTACTCGGTGCGCGAGCGCGCCCGGATCGGCGTCCTCGATCTCGCCCTCGGCCGGGAGACCGCCGGCGTGGAGGTGCCTACCGGCCCGGTCGCCCTGCGCTTCCGCGGCGGGCGGCTCGGCGCGCTGGTCGCCGACGGCACCGAGCTGATGGTCTTCGACGCCGTCGGCGTGCCCTCCCTCACCGGCCGGATGCTGCTCCCCACGCTCCGTCTCGACGTGCAGACCCTTCGCGCAGCCGGAGACAGCGCGACGCCCGCACAGGTCGACACCCTCGCGGCGGCCGTGCGCCCCTACGCGGCGGGGCTCGCCTGGGGCTGCGCCGATCCGGCCTGTGCGGGGCTGGTCGCCTTCACGTCGAGCCGGCTGGCCGGCGTGGACGCGACAGACGGCTCGGCGGTGATGCGCCGGCTCGCGCCGGGCGGGGGCGCCCCGGCGGCGCCGCTCGTGGTCCCCGCGTACTCGGCCGGGGTGCTCCCGAGCGACACCGTGCCGTCGCGGGTGCGGATCTTCGCGGGCGGCGCGGGCGGGGGAGACTCCCTCGTCTTCGACGGACAGGACCGCATGCGCTGTCCCACGGCGTCCCTGGGCGCAGGGCCGTTCGACGTGGCACCCGGGAGCGCCGCCGTCCTCTACGCCTCCGTCGTGGGCGACCTCGCGTGCGGGGACGGCACGAGGATCATGCGGATCGACCAGGCGGCGGCCGACGCGCCGCGCTTCGACGCCCTCGCACGCCGCAACGAGCTGGGCGAGGACCGCATCGGCGTGGTGAAGGAGATCCGGGTCTCGCCGGACGGGCAGTACGTGCTCGTCCGCGGCGCCGACCGCGTCCACCTCCTCGACGCGGCGCTGCGCCTGCGCGCCACCGTGGCGATCTCCGCTCCGAGCGCCATCGCGTGGGTGGAGGGCAGCGCGGCGGGCTCCGCGTACTTCGCCGTGGCCGGGGCAGACGGCGTGGACCTGTACGACACGGCGAGCCGGACGGTCGTCGCAAGGCTGCCGCTCGGACCCACGCGCGAAGACCTGCTGGCCGTCTGGCGCTACGGCGCCGAGCTCGTGGCGGCCGCCGCTCCGCTCAGCCGTGACGGGCTGGTGGTCGCGCGGATCCCCGTCCCCCTGAATTGAGCTGGAGGTGATGCGAGTGAGTGCGCTGATCGAGTACCGCCGCGCGCTGTCCGCGCTGCACGGTGAGCTGGACCTCCTGCTGGCACCGGCCGGCCTCCGGGTGGACGCGGTCCAGCCGGAGGGAGCCGGGTGGGTGCTGCGGGTGTCCGGGACGGAGACGGGAGCGGCAGTGAGCGGAGCAGGGGCGGGGAGCGCCACCCGCGTGAGCAGCGTGGCCGACGCGGCCAGCGGGATCGCCCGGGCGGCACGCGAGGCGGTGGCCCTGACGCGAGCCGGAAACGAGACGCTGATGGAGATGCTGGGGCGGGCCGGCGCCCACCTCGCCGTCGGGCGCCTCCGTGGAGAGGGAGGGCTGCGCGCAACGGCGCCGGAAGGCGACGAGCGCCTGGCGTGGCTTGCGGCGACGCTCGTGGGCGACACCGTCCTGGCGGTGCGGCACGTGGGCGGACCGGAGGACGGGGCGGAGGTGATGGAGGAGCTGCAGCGGCAGCTGGCCGTCTTCGGGCGCGAGAGCCGCCGGGTTTCCGGTGCCGAGGACCCCGCGCCGTTCCTGGCGGCCGTGGACTCCTGGATGCCGGCGGGGTTCCCGCGCGGAGCCGCCTTCCTCGCCCACGCGGGGGTGCGCGATGCCTAACCTCATCGCCAGCCGGAGGCAGATCTCGCTGCGCGTCGTGTACGCAGGTCCCGGCGTGGGAGGCAAGACGACCAACCTACGGCAGATCCAGGCCCAGTTCCCGGAGTTTCGGATGGCGGAGCTGGCGACGGCAGGGGAGCGCACCCTGGGCGGGGACTTCCTCCCGGTGGCGCTGGGTGCCGAGCGTGTGGACGGATGGGAGCTGAAGCTCAGCCTCTCCAGCGTCCCGGGGCAGATCCAGTATGCCGATTCGCGCGCGTCGGTTCTCAAGGCGGCGGACGTGATCGTCTTCGTGGCCGACAGCCACCCGCTGCGGCAACAGGCGAACCTCTACGCCCTGGACGACGTCCGCGCGCTGCTGGCCGCGGAAGGACGGGAGCCCGGCGGAGTGCCGCTGGTCTTCCAGTACAACAAGTGCGACCTCCCGGATGCCATTCCGCCGGAGGAGCTGGACGCACGCCTCAATCCCGCAGGTGCGCCCGCGGTCGCCGCGGTGGCGCTGGACGGGGTGGGCGTGTTCGAGACGCTGGCCGAAGCGCTGGATCTCGCGGTCGCGGAGGCGCGGCGTTACCTCGCGCGGGCCATGCCCCCGCGCGCTGCATCGGCATGACGGCGTGGGCCGTCTGCCGCTTCACCCCCTGATGGACGAGGTGCGTATGCGAAAGCTGTGGAGGAAGATGAGCAGCAAGGCGGGCGAGTCGGTCCTGCGCCCGCTGCGCTCGGAGCAGGGCTTCACGATGATCGAGCTGATGGTGGTGGTGGTGGTGATCGCGATCCTGGCGGCGGCGGTCGGGTTCACGTCCACGAAGCTGATCGGCAAGAGCGTGGACGACAACATGGCCAGCGACGCCAAGACGGTCCACACCGCGCTCACCGAGCACTTCGTGGACTGGAACCGGTTCCCCTCGACGATCGCGCCGACCACGGGCGGCACGGCGAGCGCGACGAACATGCTCTTCGACGCGAGCGACGGGAACGTGATCGCGGTGGGCACCGGGTCGACGTCCACGCAGATCACGATCAACGTGACGAACCCCAAGCACGCCGGGTACACCTGCAGCATCACGGTGCGGCCGAGTGGGACTGCCAAGCCCGTGTGTGCCTAACGTCTGCTCGGCGGTAAAACGGCGGGGTGCCCTCATGGGCACCCCGTT
>DASRQW010000230.1 GCA_035696245.1 Longimicrobiaceae bacterium
GCTGCCTGGCCGATGGTGCCGGGCAGCCCACTCCTCTGCCGGCTCGTAGCTCCGCAGGACCCCGTGGTATCCCGTTCACCACCCTCTGCAGGAGGTATGATGTCCGAACCATTCCTGAGCGAGATCAAGATCGTCTCGTTCAACTTCCCACCGAAGGGATGGGCGCTCTGCAACGGGCAGCTGCTGCCCATCAACCAGAACCAGGCGCTCTTCGCCCTTCTGGGCACCACCTACGGCGGCAACGGCCAGACGAACTTCGCGCTGCCGAACCTGCGCGGCCAGGTTCCCATCCACATGGGCAACGGCCACGCGCTGGGCGAGACCGCGGGCTCCACCAGCGTCACGCTGAACATCCAGCAGCTGGCCACCCACATGCACGTGCTCCAGGCGTCCACGAACTCGGCGAGTACCACCTCCGACCCGACCAACGCGGTGCTCGCGCCGGTGAACGGCGGCTACGGGCAGCCGGCGAGCCTCACCACGTTGTCGCCTACCTCCGTCACGAGCGTGGGGGGAAGCCAGCCCCACAACAACATGATGCCGTACCTGGTGCTGAACTTCATCATCGCGCTCCAGGGTATCTTCCCCTCCCAGAACTGACGGAGACTTCCGCATGCCAGAGCCTTACGTGGGGGAGATCCGGATGTTCGCCGGAAACTTCGCCCCCAACGGGTGGATGTTCTGTGAGGGCGCGCCGCTCCCGATCTCGGAGAACGACGTGCTGTTCCAGCTGATCGGCACGACGTACGGGGGAGACGGGCAGGAGACCTTCAACCTGCCGAACCTGGCGAGCCGCGTGCCGATCCACATGGGTACCGGGCCCGGGGGGACGACGTACCAGATCGGCGAGCTGGCGGGCACGGAGCAGGAGACGCTGACGATCCAGCAGATTCCCAACCACACGCACCCGCTCACGGCGTCGAGCGCCGCGGGCAGCGACCCCTCGCCCGCGAACAAGGTGCTCGCGACAACCTCGGGCGGAATCTCGCTCTACTACGAGGGCGCGGTGGACGGGAACGCGAACGCCGCCGCGATTGGGCCCGCGGGCGGGAGCCAGCCGCACGAGAACACGCAGCCGTTCCTCTGCATCAACTTCATCATCTCCCTGTTCGGGGTCTTCCCGAGCCAAACCTGAGGAGCGAGCGACATGTCAGACCAGTTTGTCGCGGAGATCCGCATCTTCCCGTTCAACTTCCCGCCCACCGGGTGGGCGTTCTGCGACGGGCAGCTGATGCCGATCTCCCAGAACACCGCGCTCTTCTCTCTCCTGGGCACCGTCTACGGCGGCGACGGGAAGTCGACGTTCGCGCTGCCGGACCTCCAGGGCAGCGCGCCGATGCAGCCCGGCCAGGGACAGGGGCTGTCGCTCCGTGACCTGGGCGAGATGAGCGGCGTGGAGAGCATCACGCTGCTCGTCTCGGAGATCCCGCTTCACACGCACACGCTGAGGGCCGACACGTTCGACCCGTCCGACCTGGGCGCGCCGGCACCGAACCGGGTGCTTGCCCAGTCGTCAGGTGTGTTCGCGTACCAGCCTTCGACTGCCGCGCTGACGCCGATGGCGTTCCAGGCGTTGCCCCCCGCGGGCGGCGGGCTGCCCCACAACAACATGCAGCCGTACCTGACGCTGAACTTCTGCATCGCGCTGCAGGGCATCTTCCCGCAGCGTCCGTAGTCGCACGTTCGGAATGCGGGAGGGGCGGCTCTCGGGCCGCCCCTTTCGTGTCTCCGGCACCTTCCGATCCATACGTAGTCCACTTCCCACCGCGAGCATTCTCCCCGCATGACGGACACAGTCCTGAACCGCACGGTCGCGCTGCGCCCGGCAACGGACGACGACCTCCCGTTCCTCTTCTCGCTCTACGCCAGCACGCGCGAACAGGAACTGGCCCAGCTCACCTGGAGCGGCGAGCAGAAGGAGGCTTTCCTCCGCAACCAGTTCGAGTCCCAACACACCTGGTGGCACGAGCAGTACGAGGACACGTCGTACGACGTGGTGCTGGTGGACGGAGAGCCCGCCGGGCGGCTCTACGTGGGCCGCTGGAAGGAGACGGTACGCGTGGTGGACATCGCCCTCATGCCGGAGCACCGCGGGTCCGGGATCGGGACGCGGCTGTTCCGCGAGCTGTTCGACGAGGGCGACGCGGCGGGGAAGCCGGTGAGCATCCACGTAGAGATCTTCAATCCCGCGCGGGCGCTGTACGAGCGCCTGGGATTCGTGGTGAAGGAGGACAAGGGCGTGTATCTGCTGATGGAACGGCCGGTGCCCGCCACGGCGTAGGTCCTCCTCCGCCAGGGCGCGACAGTCCGAAAATCGGGCGACCGTCGCGCATGGACCATCTGAGCCTTCCGGGCTCAACCCTGACTCGGCGGCTCGAAGGGCGCACCCTTCGAGCCGCTTTCGTTCGTCTCCGAATTCACCGCGGCACGTGTGTCCCACGATCCTGCGGAGTTCCCGCCTCACTTTGTCCCGACGGGCCACACCGGCGATCGGCGTCCCTCGACGGAATGCGTTGCGCGGCTTGTGTTTCCGTACGCGTCGAACGGATCGCGGCCCCGGGTGTGGGAGTTGCCTTGAAAGGTACGTGATCCGGGGGATTGCGATTGGCCTGCCGTCCCACCCCGCCGGCCTTCGCCCACGGATCATCCAACCCCACAGCGAACCGCTCCCGGCTCTCCGTTCCACGGACGAGCCACCCGCGCTCGCCCGACGTGCGCGGGAGAGACCGTGCCGGCCGTCCCGCCGGCGTGCCACTCACTCCGAGGACCCATGCCCCGTCTCAAGTATGCCGCCCGTGCGCTGGCGCTGCTGCTGATCGCCGGCTGCTCCGAACCCACCGCACCCGCCCGCGCGCCCGTTGAGGGCGCGCAGCGCGTGATCGCTGACGCAGGACACGGCGGGACCGCGCACTTCTACTTCCTTTCGCCCATCGTGAAGCACGAGGGCCCGTTCTCCGGCACATTCGACGGCACGCTCCAGCCCACGGTCACGGTGTGCGAGCTGGCCGGTACGGTCTGCGGCGCGACAGTGGCGACGTTCACCACCGCCGGCCACGGCTCCGACGCGGTGCGGGTGGACGGCGCGAAGTACAAGGTGAACTTCCACTCCGGCGACTTCTCGCTGAGCACCCAGAAGCAGTACCGCATCAACGTGTCGGTGGACGGGGTGCTCCTGGGCTACGCCGACATGGTCGTGGTGAGGTCCGGCGGCGACAAGAAGGACGTGGACGAGAACCAGTTCGTGGTGCTGAAGAACGGCAGCACGCTCTCCATCGCTTTCCGGATCGAGCAGGGGATCGCGGGCGGCGTGGTGGTCTCGCCCTCGGCCGACACGGTCGCGGTGGGGCAGACGGCCCAGTTCACGGCCACGGTGACGGACCTGCACGGCGTGGTCATCCCCGGCGCACCCGTGACATGGTCTTCACAGCCCGCAGCGGTGGCGACGGTGGACGCGAACGGCCTTGCGACGGGTGTCTCGGTGGGCTCGGCGACGATCACGGCCACGAGCGGAACGGCTTCCGGCAGCGCGTCGCTGGAGGTGCTGACGCCGAATCATCCCCCGGTGGCGGTGAGCGACACATTCCAGGCGATCGGCAACGTGACGGTGCCCGTGGCGGCGCCGGGCGTGCTGGCGCACGATTCCGACCCCGACGGCAACTCGCTGAGCGTGGTGCCGGGGACGGTGGCGACGGCGCAGGGCGGGACGGTGACCTTCGCGGCGGACGGCAGCTTCAGCTACCTGAGCGCGCCGGGGTTCACGGGCACGGACAGCGTGGCGTACGTGCTGACGGATGGCTCGGCGGCGGACACGGCGCAGGCGGTCTTCAACGTGGCCTCGCGCGTGTGGTACGTGCGGAACACGGGCCCGGCGCCGGGTGACGGGCGCGACGCGTCTCCATTCGCGACCCTGGCGCAGGCGCAGGCAGCTTCGGCCGTGGGCGAGACGATCTTCGTGCTCTTCGGCGACGCGACCACGAACGGTGTGGATGCGGGGATCGTGCTGAAGGCCGGGCAGTCGCTGATCGGGCAGGGCATCTCCACCGCCGTGACGGTCAGCCTGAACGGGCAGACGGTGACGCTGCTCGCCCCAGGCGCGGTGCCGACGGTGGGGCGGACGTCGCCCGGCGCGGCTGTGTCGCTGGCGACGAACAACACGGTGCGCGGCGTGTTCGTGAGCGCGAGCGCCGGCGCAGGCTTCGAAGGTGACGGGCTGGGCACGCTCACCATCTCGGAGGCCTCGGTCTCGGCGACGGGCGGGCCAGGCGCGGACCTCCGCAATGGCGTGCTGAACGTGACCCTTGGCAGCCTCTCGTCTTCCGCGAGCACCACGGCGGGCTTGTACCTCTCCGGCGTCGCCGGCAGCTTCTCGGCGAACGCGGGCAGCATCGCGGGCGCGGCGGCGGCAGGCGTGCAGCTTTCCGGCGGCAGCGCGGACGTAGTCTACGGGGGCTCGGTGGATGCGGTCACCGGCCGGTCGGTCGCCATCACCGGCCGCACCGGCGGGACGGCGACGCTCTCGGGCGACCTGTCCGATCACGCGGCCGGCATCCTGGTCCAGGGCAACTCCAGCGGGTTGGTGGAGTTCACCGGCGGCTCGAAGACCATCGCCACGGGCGGCGCCGGCGGTGTGACGCTGAGCAGCAACAGTGGCGCGTCCGTGCGCTTCGCGGGCGGCGGGCTGGCGATCAGCACCACCACGGGCAACGGGTTCAGCGCCACCGGGGGCGGCAGCGTCGTCGTGACCGGGGCGGACAACACCGTCTCGTCGGCGGGCGGCGTGGCGGTGGAGATCCTGAACACCACGATCGGCGTCTCGGGCGTGATGTTCCGCTCCGTCTCGGCGAGCGGGGGGGCGAACGGCATCCACCTGGAAAACACCGGAGTGGTGGGCGGCTTCGGGGTGTCGGGCGCGGGCAGCGCCGGCTCGGGCGGATCCATCGCGGGGATGACCGGCGCGGACGGCAGCAGCTCCGGTACCGGCGTGTATCTGCAGAACGTGCACGGCGTGCTGCTCGGGTGGATGGACCTGCACGACTTCCAGAACTTCGGCATCCGCGGCACGGGCGTGTCGGACTTCACCCTCAGCAACTCGGCGGTGGGCGGCGTGAACGGCGACAACCCCGCGCTGGACGAGGGCAGCATCTCGTTCTCCGGGCTCACCGGCTCGGCGAGCGTGATCGCGACCACGGTCGCGGGCGGCACGCGCGACAACTTCCGCGTGGCCAACACGGCCGGCACGCTGGACCGGCTCACCATCTCCAGCTCCATCTTCGGCAACAACGGGGTGGCGAACGGCCGCGACGGCGTGCACCTGGAGGCCGCCGGGTCGGCCGTGCTGAACGCGACTGTGGAGAACAGCGTGTTCAGCGGCGCCCGCACCTTCCTCCTCTCACTGGACCTGCAGAACTCCGCCGTATCGGACCTGGTCCTGCAGGGCAACACCTTCCGCAACACGCACCCGGCCATCGTGCCGGGGGCCGGCGGGGTCTCCATCGGGAGCAGCGGAGCGGCTGCGAACCCCTCGCTCACCTACCACGTCGTGGGCAATAGCTTCCGCGACGCGTCGGGCGCGGGGCTCAGTGTGCTGAAGGGTGCCGGCACGGGCAGCTTCGCGGGCACCATCTCCGGCAACACCGTGGGCGTCGCGGGCCTGGCGAACTCCGGCTCGGCACAGGGCTCGGGACTGTCGCTGGCGTCGGTGGGCGGGGGCGTGCACACGGTGCTGGTGGCGAACAACCAGATCCGCCAGTACAACAACCAGGGCGTGCTGGTGCAGATCGGCGACGCCGCGTCGGGCGGGAACGGCACGCTGAACGCCACGCTCGCGGGCAACACGATCGCGGAGCCGGGCTCGGCGCCCACGATCAAGAACGGCGTGAACCTGAACGCGGGGACCTCCACGGGCGACCAGCACGGGGTCTGCCTGGCGATGAGCGGCAACACGCTCACCGGTTCCGGGTCGGGGGGTGCGGCCGGCACGGACTTCCGCCTCCGCCAGCGGTTCCTCACCACCGTCGTCTTGCCGGGCTACGCCGGCGCGAACAACGACAACGCCGCGGTGGTCGCGTTCGAGCAGGCCAACAACCCGGGCGCGCCCACCGGAAGCGCCGCCAATGCAGTCTCCACGGGTGGCGGAGGCTTCGTGGGCGGAGCGGCCTGCCCGCAGCCCTGACGCACGAGCGCCTGCGGGATCGCGAGGTCCCGCAGGCATGAGGATGGAGACGACGAAGGGCCGGGCTCGATGGCGAGTCCGGCCCCTCGTTCGTCCTCCCACCCTCACCGGGTGGGGTGTCGTACCGTCTGTCTCGGCTACGAGCCCGCGAGGTAGGATCGCACCTCTTCCACCTGCGGGACGCGGTAGTCGGCGTGCCACATGCCGACGTGACCGAAGGGCTCGGGCGTGGCGAGGCAGACGACCTCGTCCGCGGCAGCCAGAAGCTCGTCGCGGGCTACGACGGAGGAGACGGGGACGGCGGCGATCACGCGCGCAGGAGCGAGACGGCGGAGGAAGCGCAGTGCGATGCGCATGGTCCCGCCGGTGTGGGCGCCGTTGTCGAAGAGGATGACGGTCTTGCCGGAGAGGTCGAGCGCCGCCCGTTCGCCGCGGCACGTGTGCACGCGCTCGGCGAACGCGGCGAGGGCATCGGCGAGGAAGGCGGCTTGGCCGGCGTCCGGCTGCGGCCCGGTCGCCTCGGCATCGAGGAGGAGGTTGCCGGCCGCGCTCACCGCGCAGACGGGCGAGTCCGCGCCGCGCGGGGCCAGCAGCCTGCGGATGAGCAGGACGTCGAGCGGGAGGCCGAGGTGCCGCGCGACCTCTGCGGCGCCGGGGATGCCGCCGCGGACGATGCCCAGCACCAGCGTGTCCGCCGTGCCGGCGTACGCCGAGAGTGCCGCCGCCACCTCCCTGCCGGCGGACGGCAGGTCGCCGAAGCGGCGGGGCGGAGAAGCGCTCAGGTGAAGATCGCCTCGTAGAGCATCCCGTCCGCGTCTGGGCCGAGGGGGACGAGGAAGAGCTCCATCGTCTCCATCGCCTCGCTCTGCACGCGGTACAGGTCCTGGGGCAGGTGCCCGCCGGCCGGGCCGCGGAAGAGCACGCTGAACGGCGTGCGCTGGCGCCGCGTGTCGCCGTCGTTGCTGAGCGGCTGGACGGCGACCAGGTGCGCGGGCATGAAGCGGTCCTCGCCCACCAGGATGGCGAAGGGCTGGCCCACGTGCGGACGGAAGGCGTCGAGGGTGAGCGTCTCTAGCATGGAGGGGGGAGGTGTGTGGAAGATGCGGTGCCCGGACGGGCGAACGACGTGGCGCTCGCCGACGATCCGACGGCGGTTACCCGGCGTGAAAAGTCGTGCGGACGAGCCTGCGGGGCAACCCCGGCCCACCATCTACAGACAAACGACCTTGATGGATGCCGGAACCGTTCGGAGATCGCGGGAGGGCGATCGTGTACGCACGGCTTGGAACACCGCGTGACCAGGAGCCGCGTGGGTTGGTTGATGGAGATGTGGCGATGGCTCGATAGATCTGGGGCTCAGGAGAAG
>DASRQW010000231.1 GCA_035696245.1 Longimicrobiaceae bacterium
TCCCAGCGCAGCCCGTCTACCCACACGGCCGGCGCGCAGCCGTTGCTGTGCCCGTCGCCGTAGTCCCACGACGTCGCCTGGCCGGGGTTCTCGGGATTGCTGGGCGACGGGCTGCTGGAGCCGCCCGCGCCGGGCAGGCCGCGGGTGGTGTCGGCCGCGGCGGGGCGGCGGCCCAGCGACATGCCGCGGTTGGTGAGCTCCGGGCGCCCGCTCAGCCGCACCGTGCCCTGCGCCACCTCCATGCCCGGCACGTGCCGGAAGATGTCGAGCGTGCGGCCGGGGCGGATGCGCTCGATGTCCGCGCGCGTGAGGATGGTGCCCGAGCCGTGGCCGCGCACCCGCTCCTGGAAGCCGCTGCGCGCGGCCTGCGCCTGCACGGGATCGAGCCGGAACGGCTGGACGCTGTCGCCGGCCGAGGCCGAGGGCGCGGGGTCGGACTCGATGTGCAGCGACCGCGTCTCGCCCGCGGCCAGTGCGATGGGCGGCGAATCGACCGGGTCGTAGCCGGTGCGCTGCGCCCGCAGCACGTACGACCCCGCGCCGGGCGCCTGGAGGAAGAAGCGCCCCTCCGCGTCCGACACTGCGCGGCCCAGCACCGTGCCCTGCGCGTCGAGCAGCAGGAGCGTGGTGCCCGCCACCGGCCTGCCGTCGGGGTCCGCCAGGGCGCCGCGGATGGTCTGCGCCTTCAGCGGCGCCGCGGCCAGCAGCCCCACCATCAGCAGCAGCGCGGGCAGGCGGAGCGGGCGAGCGAGCATGGTGCCTCCGGAGTTTCGGGAGATGTGCAGCCAGGTAGATGCACTGCCGGCGCCGACGCACGAAGAACAACGCCCGGCCCGCACGCCTTCTGACCCGCCCCTGCCCTCTCGGATGCGACGCCGTTCGAGCGCATCGCATCCACCTCAACGGCCGGGCGCGCTCCGCACCAGCACGTGCCCCGCTGGATGCGCGGCTTGTCATCGACCCGAACTACGTCCGCGACCAGGACGAAACCGCATCCCCATCGACCGACCGACGCCGTTCATCTACCGCGCCACGCATCTACCGCACGTGCTGTTGGACCGTCCAACGCGGAGTCGGGATTCGTGATGCGATGTCGGCCATCCCCCGCTATTGCGGTCGGGTAGATGCGCCTTGACGCGAGCTACTTGGCGGACGGGTCCGCCTGCATCATGCCGAAGAGCGTGCCTTCGGGGTCGACGCAGTACGCCAGCCAGCCCACGCCGGGCACGGCCATCTTGGGAAGTGCGACCGTGCCGCCGGCGCTCGTGACCTTCTCCACGAACTCGTCTACCGAGGGCACGTCGATGGTGTTGACGGTGCCGGCGGGGCCCGGGTTCCGCCGCGTCATCCCGCCGTCGATGCCCGGCGTTCCCGTCTCCCCCGTCTTGATCAGCCAGTAGTCCTGCGGCCCCTCCCACTTCTGGACGGACCACCCGAACACGCCGGAGTAGAACGATGCGAGGCGCTCGGGATCGTCGGCGCTGATCTCGAAGTGCACGGGACGCGGCATGAGAAGCCTCCTGGCAGGCGGTGGATGGCGGTCGCGCAAGGTCGCTCGATGCACCCGAAGATTGCCGCCCACCGCTCTCCCGACAAGCAAACGTGTGGAGGCGCGACCATCGCGCCACCACCGGCAAACAACCACTCGATGGGAAGCTTTCCGCGCCGGAACGCCTCGCCCGGGCGCGTGAACGCGCGGGCTACAACGGCGCGAAGCCGCTCCGCGGCTGCTCCCGCATCGTCATCCCGATACCGGCGCGGTCGGGCAAGGCGACTCGCTGGCGGGCAGCGAGCATTCTCCCCAAACGACGATCGCCCGTCCTCCCCACGTGTGGGAAGGACGGGCGAGGTCTGCGAGCCGGGTAGCGATCAGGTCTTCGCGGGCGCCGCGGCTGGGGCCGCTCCTCCGGCGACCGCCTTGGGCGTGCGACCGCCCAGGTGGTTGCGGCCCAGGTGCGACTCCATGCTCTGCGGGTACGTGACCGTGCGCGGATCGCCGTCGGACACGTAGCGCGAGCCTGGGTTGCGGTCGTAGGCCGCGAGCTGCGCGTCGAGCGCGCCGGGCGCCGCGATCACGCGGTTCACCGAGTGCGGGTCGTAGCGCGCGTCGAACGGCGACTCGTTGGGCCCGCCGGACACCTCCAGCACCGTCTGCTGCGTGTACGTCTTGCCGTTGCGGTAGGTGCCGTGCCAGGCGAGCTGCCGGTTCTTGGGCCACAGCCCCAGCGGCAGCGCGAACGTCACGATCTTGTAGTCCGCCGGCAGGTAGTGCGAGATGGAGTCGATGCCGCTGCCGATCTGGTCCTGCACGAACGCGTCCGGGTACTGGCTGAGCTTGGCATGCCACATGGTGTGGTTGCAGATCTCGTGGCCCTGGCTCAGCACGTAGTCCACCTTGCGCTTGATCTCGGCCTCGCGCTGCGCCTTGGGCACCTCCTTGCTCTTCTTCTCGCCCCAGAAGTTGGACGGGTGCTCGGCGCCGGGCAGCACGCAGAAGGTGCCGCCGCCGCTCCACGCCGGGTTGCGCTGCTTGAACGCCGTCCACATCCCCACCATGGTGTTGGGGTCGATCTGGCCGTTGGGCAGGTAGTAGAACTGGCCCAGCGACGAGTCGTCGAACACGAACACCACCGGCGTGGTGCCGGCGGGCAGGTTGATGTCGCCGTCGGCCACCTGGCGCATGGTCACGGGCCGGTAGCCCTTCTGGTACAGCGTCTCCAGGTCGTGCTGGAAGTGGGCGCGCGAGCGGTACCACTCGCCCTCCTTGTCGCCCAGGCGGTGGTACTCCAGCACCATGATGGTGCCCAACTCGTTGGGAGGCAGGTTCGACGTGGGCCCCACCGGCCCGGTGGGCGCGGTCTGCGAGGCGCCGGCGTTGGCGGCCTGCGCGGCGCCGCTGTCCGCCGTGCCGCCAGTGGTCGCGCCGCCGTTCGCCGCCACCTGGCCGTTGGCGGCCGCGCCGCCGTTGTCCTTGCCGCCGCACGCGGCGAGCGCGAGCGCGAAGGCCGCCGCTAGGGCGGCCGTGGTCTTGTGTTGCATGAAGGTCCGCATGGCTCTCGGGAACTTGGCGTGCGCACGGGCGGGGCCAAGCCGGCCCCGCGCATCGGCGCCCGCCGGGTGCAAGGAATGTGCTACCGCAAGGCCGATGCGCCGCGCCGTCACTCTTCTGCCGCCGCGCCCTCTTCCCCCTCCTCCGCGGCCTCTTCCAGCAGGCGCGGCAGCAGCGTCTCGGCCAGGGTCGCCAGGGTGCGCTGGTAGAGCACGCGGGAGCGGGACTCCGGCTCGCCCATGCGGTCCACGTACAGCTCCACGCTGCGCGCGGGGTCCGCATCGGCCTCCAGCAGGTCCACGAAGGCCAGCGCGTGCTCCATGTGCATGCGCATCAGCGCCTCTTCGGCGCGGGCGGCGGCCAGCTCCATCCACAGCTCCTCCTCGGCGCTGCGGCGGCGGGCGCGCTGGATGTAGCGCACGGCCCCCACGGGCGTGACGTAGCGCCAGTTGAACCCGCGCCCGCGGGGCCGATCGCGCGCCAGGTCGCCGGTGGGCGCGCTCTCGCTGAGCAGGCGCAGCGCGCGCGTCTGCACCAGCCCGGCCTCCTCGCCGTCGAGCGCCATGATCTCCAGGTAGCGCTCGATGGCCTCGTCGAAGGGCATGCGCGGCGCCAGGATCGCCACCAGGTCCAGGGCCTGCGCGGCGTGGGTCTCGGTGCGGGCCTCGCGGGCGGCGGCGACCGCCAGGTCCAGGCGGCGGCGAAGCTCGGCGGGAAGGCGCTGGTGCCAGATGGTGGTGGGGGCCGCCATGGGGGCTGCTCCGTGGGCGAAGGTGTTGCGGCGGGCGCGATTGCCGCCGGGTGCTCTGCGTGGTACTGTTGGGTCCGCGCGCGAAGCGTGCCGCCGCGCGCGGCACGGGCGCACAAGATGCCGAACGCGCCCGCGGCGGACAACTCCCGCGCGGGCCTACGCCGAACACGGGCAGGGACGAAAGATGGCACTCTCGCGGAGTTCCTCGTGGAAGGAGCACCGGCTGGCGGACAGGCTGGACGTGGACGGCGCCGAGTACAGCGTGGACCTCGTCGCGCGCAAGGCGACGGGCGTGGATGGGTGGAAGGTGACCGTCGTCTTCCTCCCGCGTGGCGACGGCGGCGAGGTGAAGGCCGAGCTGCCCAACGCCGCCTCCACCGCCGAGGTGCGGCGCCTGGTCACGGAGCTGGAGGGCGCCGAGGACCGCCTGCGCGATCTCTTCCGCCAGGGCGCCGGGGCCTGAGCGCGGCTGCCGCGGACGGACCGCATCTCCCGGCCGGCCCGCCCGCCGATCCCGCGGCGGCGGGCGGGACCGGGCCGGGCGGCGGGCTGCTGTGGTGGGTCGAGGGCGAGTGGGTGGAGAACCTGCTCCCCTCGCTGCTGGCACCGGGGCTGCGCCTTCTCTTCGTCGGCTTCAACCCGAGCGTGCGGGCGGCGCGGCTGGGGCACTACTACGCCGGCCGCAACAACCAGTTCTGGGCGCTGCTCGGTGCGTCGGGCATCACGCCGCGCCGCCTGGCGTACACGGAAGACCGTCTCGTCTCCACCCTCGGCATCGGCATCACGGACCTGGTCCCGCGCCCCACGCGCGCGGCGGCGGACGTGTCCGAGGCGGAGTACCGCGCAGGCGCCGCGCGCCTTCGCGAGCGGCTGGCGGAGCTTCGGCCGGCGGTCGTCCCGTACAACGGGAAGGGCGTCTATCTGCGCGCCGCACGCGTGGCGACCGCGCCGTGGGGCCTCCAGCCGGGGCGGATCGTGCCCGGCGTGGCGGACTTCGTGGTCCCCAGTCCCAGCGGCCTCGCCCGCCTGCCCTTCGCCGAGAAAGCCGCATGGTTCACCGAGCTCCGCCAGCTCGCCGACCACCTCGCCGGCCCGCCGCCCCCGGACGCCTGGGCCGCAATCGCGAGCGACGTTCGGTAGATGCAAGCGAGGCGGAAGCTTCAAAGCCTCCGCCCCGCCCCCCTCTCCCGGCAGCAGCCCGCGCAGGCGGGCTTCGCGCCGTTGTAGCCCCGGGCTTCAGCCCCAGGGCGATGCCGAGGTGATCGATGGACCCGTCGCCGGTCGATGCGGTTCGACGGAACGTCGGCGGATGCGCGGCGGTGTATGCAATTGAAGATGCGAAAGGGAGGATCGTGGTGACGGAGCTTCGGGAGATGCTGGAGGCGCGGGGCGCGGTGTTCACCGACGTGGCGGGCGCCGAGGTGCCGCGCCACTTCGGTGACGGCAGCGCGGAGTACCGCGCCGTGCGCGAGGTGGCCGGCGTGGCGCTCCGCGGCGACCGCGCGCTCGTGCGCATGTGGGGGCGCGACCCGGTGAAGATGGTCCAGGGGCTGGTGACGAACGACCTCGCCGGCGCGCCGGCGGGCCAGGGCGTCTACGCGGCCATGCTCACGCCCAAGGGCCGCACCATCGCGGAGATGCGCATCTTCCGGCGCGAGCTCGCCACGGGCGTCGAGGTCCTCATCGACCTGCCGCGCGAGGCGCTGGAAGGCACGCGCGACCATCTCAAGAAGTTCGTCCCGCCCATGTTCGCCCGCTGGGCGGACGCGTCGCAGGAGATGGGCGTCGTCGGCGTCTACGGACCCCGCGCACGCGAGGTGACGGGCCGCGCGCTAGGCCGGGAGATGGACGAGCTCGGGGAAGACGCCTTCGTGGAGGCGACGTTCGACGGCGAGCCGGTGATGGTGGCCGGCACTCGCGCCGTCGGCGGCGAGGAGGGCTACGAAGTCTTCGCGTCCGCCGCGCTGCCGGCGGTGTGGAGGGCGATGGCAGATGCCTCGACGGACGTAGGAGGAAGGCCCGTGGGATTCGGCGCGCTGGAGACGCTGCGCATCGAGGCAGGACGCCCGCGCTACGGCAGCGACATCACGGACGAGACGATCCCCACCGAAGCGTACGAATCCACCGGCCTGCTCAACCGCGCCATCTCGTTCACCAAGGGCTGCTACACGGGGCAGGAAGTCATCATCCGCATCGCGCACCGCGGGCACGTGAACCGCCACCTCCGCGGCCTGCTGCTGGGCGACGGACCGGCTCCAGCGGCGCGTTCGCCCCTGCATCACCCGGAAACGGGCAAGGACGTGGGCCGCATCACCAGCGTCGCGTTCTCGCCGCTGCTGGGGCAGACGGTCGCGCTCGGCTACGTGCGCCGCGAGGTGGAGCCCGGCGCCACCGTCCGCGTCGGCGCGCCGGACGGGCCGCCCGCGACGGTCGCGCATCTCCCGTTCACCGCGGAAACCGGCGATGCTTGACGCAAACCGTTCCGCGCTCAAGGAGTGGGCGGCCGTGGAGCGCGCCCTGGCCGACGGGCGCACGGCGCTGCTGATCCGCAAGGGCGGGATCCATGAGAAGCGCGGGGGTTTCGAGGTGGAGCACCGCGAGTTCTGGCTCTTCCCCACGGGTTTCCACCAGAACGCGGACGAGTTGGCGGACGACTTCCGCGGCCTGGCCGGGCTGCCCGTGCCGCCCTCGCGCGACGAGGTGCGGCTGGGCGTGTACGCGGTTGTGGAAGAGGCCTTCCGCGTGGAGAGCCTGGACGCGCTGGAGCGGCTGAAGGGCCTGCACCCGCTGGCGCCGGAGACCATCCGCTCGCGCTTCGCGTATCGGAACAAGCCGTATCTGCATGCGCTGGTGCTGCGCGCGCACGTGCTTCCCGAGCCGCACGTCGTCCCCAACACGCTCGATTACGAGGGCTGCATAAGCTGGGTGCAGATGGACGCCGAGCTGCCCACCGCCACCGCCCGGCCCGCCATGCTCGACGCGGAGTTCGCACGCACGCGCGCCCAGATCCTGGACCGTCTCGGCACCGAGGGAGTCGTCCGCATCTGAGCCGGACGGGCTGCATCGATCCACGGCAACAACGACTGCGGACTCACGCGGAGCCGCGGAGAGCGCGGAGAACGGCCGGAGCGTGCACTTCTCCGCGTCCTCCGCGCCTCCGCGTGAGACCTTTTTTCGGACGGTATGACGAAGCCCCGGGTGAGCGAATCACCCGGGGCTTCAGCGTTGTTCCATCCACCGAACCCGAGGTGCTGGGTTCAGCGGAGCAGGCGGCCCAGCCAGTCGCGGACGGTGCCCGTGCGGTCGCGGTACACGTTGCCGTTCGTGAGGCGGTTGCCGTACCGGTCGCGCCAGACGCCGTGGCTGTCGCGGTACGCCCGGTCCGTGCGATAACCGCAGTTGGCCGCCGTGTTGTGCGGGTTGCCGCGGCCCTGGCACCAGCCCGGAGGCGCGTTGCGCGTCGTGGTCGCGGCGCGCCTGGTGCTGGTGCGGTGCACCATCTGGGACGAGTGCGTCTCGGTGCGGGCCCGCGTGACCGTGCGGGCGGGGGCGGTGCGCACCACCGTCTGCTGCGGATGGTCCTTGTCGTGGCCGTTGCCGTGCCCGCCGCCGTTGCCGTGGCCCTTCTGCGCCGCCACGGGCGAGGCGGAAACCGCGATGGCCAGCGCGAACGCGGCCGAGATCTTCGTCATCGAGAGCTTCATCGTCACATCTCCGTGCAAGGGGACTACCGAACCGACGCCGTCCACCAACGCAAGGCCGATGCCCCGCAAGCACTTAGGCGCGAATTCCCCAATCGGACGCAGGGGAAACGGGCGTCGCGCGGACCGATTCTCCAGCACCGGCGATCCTCGAATCGTCTCGCGATCAGGACACATCCGATCGTGCGTTCAGGACGGTCCGCGATTCGGCCCGAGTCGTCGCCCCCACGAGAAAACCCTCTGCCTCCATGAAGAGCGTCAGCCAGACGGAGCGAACGCGCAGGGCCTTACACCGCGGCGGCCGCTCCCGCGTGCATCTCCGCGGCGATGCGGATGGTGGCGACGTGGATGTCCACGGTGTCGGCGGTGTCGCGGGCGTAGCCGCCGGCCATGGTGATCGCGACAGGGATCCCCGCGTCGCGGCAGAGGCCCAGCACCAGCCGGTCGCGTTCCGCCAGCCCCTCCTTGCTCATCGCCAGGCGCCCGAAGCGGTCCTCGCGCCACGGGTCCGCACCCGCGAGGTAGACCACGAGGTCCGGGCGGAAATCCGCCAGCACGTGCGGCACGTGCAGCTCCAGCGCGGCCAGGAAGGCGTCGTCACCGGCGCGGTCGGGCAGCTCCACGTCCAGCGTGCTGCGCTCCTTGCGGAACGGGTAGTTGCGCGCGCCGTGGATGGAGAAGGAGAAGACGGAGGGGTCGGCCGCGAACACCGCCGCCGTGCCGTTGCCCTGGTGGACGTCGCAATCCACGATCGCCGCCCGCCCGATGCGCCCCTCGCACTGGAGCACGCGCACGGCCACGGCCGCGTCGTTGAACACGCAGAAGCCCTCGCCGTGGTCCGCGTACGCGTGATGCGTGCCGCCCGCCAGGTTCACCGCCGCGCCCCAACGGCCGCCGTCTCGCTCGTCCAGCGCCACGCGCGAGGCGGCGATCGTCGCGCCCACCGAGCGGCGCGAGCGCTCCACCATCTCAGGGCTCCACGGAAAGCCGATGCGCCGCTGCTCCAGCGGCTGGAGCGTCCCGCCGCGCACGTTCGCCAGGTACTCGGCTCCGTGCACCAGCCCCAGCTCATCCCAATCCGCCGCCGGGGGCTCGTCCATCTCCTCCGGCCGCAGCACGCCCTCCGCCAGGCAGCGCTCGCGGACGCGCGCGTACTTGTCCATCGGGAAGCGGTGCCCATCCGGGAGCGGCAGGACGAACCTATCCGTGTAGAAGGCGCGCACCGCGGCTACGCCCCGTCCCGCTCGCTCAGGCTCGCACCCTCGCCCGCAAACGGGAAAGGGTTGGGCGTCGAAGACATCGCTGCGATTGGAGACGTTCCGGCCGGGGGAGAATCCGATCGGCAGACCGTTGATGCACGGCAGACGGAAGATGCGAGGCGAGCGGGGGATGCGGACGCGGTCACGGGATGCCGGCGACCTTGTGCGTCTGCACGGAGAGGCGCCACGGCGGCCCCAGCTCCATCACGGCGCGGATGGCTTCGTCGTAGTTGGGGCCGCCGCGCTCCGGCAGGTCCACCGGCTGGAGGAAGTAGTTCGCGAACCGCGTCCCCTCGGCGATGCGGCGCACGGCATCCACGGTGGGCGTGATACCGGGGGCGAAGGCGCCGCTGTAGAGCAGCTTCATCTCGTCCCCCTCCTTCTGCGCGAACTCTGCCTGCTTGGGGGAGACGGTGAGCCAGTCCACCAGCGAGCGGTCCACGGGCCGCGAGCCGTTGCTCTCCATGGAGATGCGGTAGCCGCGCGCCCGCAGCGCGTCGGACAGCGGACGGTCGAACTGGAGGCTGGGCTCGCCGCCCGTCGCTACCAGCAGCAGCCCCGGCACCTCCGCCCCGAACCCCTCGATCGCCGTCTGCCGCACGAGGTCCAGTGTGCCTTCCAGGTCCGGCGTGACGCTGGCCTTCACCCAGTCGGTGTCGCACCAGGGGCAAATGTCGTAGCCCAGGTTGCACCCCGCGAAGCGCAGGAACACCGACGGCGTCCCCGCCTGCGCACCCTCGCCCTGCAGGGTGGCGAAGACCTCCTTGATCGCGTACCGCTTGCCCGTCTTCTCCACGCTTCCCAAGCCTCTGAAAGATCCGCACTTCCGTCATCCCGACGCGGGAAGATAACACCCCGCCCGCCCCTCGCTCCACCCTGCGACGAGTCGTGCATCGTCCGTATCACGAGCAACACAGTTCGGGCCAGCGCGCATGCCGGGAAGCCCCTCGTGGGACACGGCTGTCCCAAGCTGTCCCCACCGGGCCCCATTAGCGCAAACACCGCGGCTGTCAACCCGAGGACAAAGCGTTACGCCACAATCCTTTGCGTTTGGGCCTGCCCCTGGCCCCCGCCTTGCCTTACCGCGTACCCGAGTCGGGCTCGCGCATGCGGGCCATGACTACTTCGCTGGGGGGACAGCGACGCAGGAACTCCGCGACATCCTCTAGTTCCGCAGCACAGACCCGCACCGCCGCCCGCAGCAAAACACCCGCCCGACCCCTTCGACGCTGCCCACCCCCCGAATGGGACCGAAGCCTCCCCGGCTTCGGTCCCTCGTTCGTTGTGGGAACCGGCCACTCTCCGAACTCTCTCGGAGACCTTTGTTTACGTCGGCCGACACTCCTTGTCTCCCGAGGCGTTCCGGAAATGCTCTCTGCCTCCGCAAGCGGAAAGGGTTGGGATTTCCTGCGCCCCCGGGGTCCGCCGGCGTGCACGGAAGGCAGGCACCGGGTCAGTCCTCTTCGGGAGACTTTGCGCTGTGGTTGCCGCGGCTTCAAGCGCCCAAGCACCTGGGACACGAACGTCCCTTCGCGAAGAGCGACGCTGCCGAGGTGGGACTTCCCAAGGCCGGCGGAGCACAGTCGGCGATGCTCGCCTCAAGCGTATCGCATCCCCCGCCTGTCTCTCTCCCCGAACGCCGCCGGGGGTACGCCGGTTCGCGTCGTCGCCCGTGCATCTCCCCGAAGCCGTTGCGGGATCGGAGCTACGCCGAGGACGCGCGAACACCCTACGTCTCGCGAAATCACAGGGGATGATGCGCATCTGCCGATGCCGGCCCGCAGCAGTTTTCGGTGGATGGAGAGCATAGATCAGCATCCGCCTGCATGATCGATGACGGCGGTTCGCGGAGGCGGCGCGAGGACGGAACAACGGCGAGGACGTGCGGTACTTGACTCGCCGGTAGAGTTCTTTACTCGCGAGTTTTAGGATGACCCTGAAAGAACGGCAGTGGCAGCTTCGCGAGGACGCGATCCTGGACGCTGCGTACGAGATCATCGCCCAGCGCGGCACCGCCGACGTCGGCATGGACGACGTGGCGGGCCGCGCGGGTGTTTCCAAGCCCACGCTCTACCAGCACTTCGCAGGCAAGGACGAGCTGATCGTGAGCGTGAGCATGCGGCTCATGGCGCAGAGCGAGGCCGCGCTGGCCGCGAGAGAGCCCGGCACGCCCGCTCTGCGCCACCTGGCCCGCACGCTCCAGGAGAGCGTGGCCCGCCGCGCCGGCCTGTGGTCCGCCCGCGTGGCGATCCCGCGCGAGATGGCGGAGGCGAACGCGCAGTACCGTGCGCAGCGCACGCGCGTGCAGGCCGAGCTGGCCCGCCTGGTGGACGAGGCGAAGGCCGAGGGCGACGTGGACCCGCGCTTTCCCACGCCGGTGGTGGTGCGCATGCTGTCGCGCCTGTTCCGCGGCGACTACGAGGACCTGCTGGCGGACGGCACGGTGTCGCCGGAGGAGCTGGGATCGGTGCTGATCGGGATCGCCTTCGGGGGGCTGCGGCCGCGCCTGGAGGCCGAGGACGGCTGGCTGGACATGGACGACGCGCAGCGGGGGCTTCCCGCCGCGCCGCAACGTGCAAGGACCGCGTAGATGATGGTACGGACCCAACGCTCTTCCCCGCGCCTGGCGTGCATCGCCTGCGCGCTGCTGGCCGCCCTGCTGGGCCTCGCGATCGCGCGTCCCGTGCTGGCGCAGACGAGCCCCGGCGCGGGCTCGACCCCGCAGGCCACCGCCGCGGCTGAGCAGCGCAGTCCCCTCAGCCTGGCCGACGTGGTGGCGCTGGCGCTCCAGAACAACCCGCAGACGCGGGTGGCGTTCGCGACGGCGCGCGCCGCGGCGGCGGAGTACGGCTCCGCGCGGGGCCGCCTCTTCCCCACCATCAACGCCAGCGCCCCCATCTCCCGAACGCACGGCGTGTCCGGCGGCACGGGCACCACGTCCGGCACTGGGACGGGCACCGGGACCGACACGACGGGCACCGGTGGCACGGGTGCGCGCGCCGGCGGCAGCGGCGACCGGACGACGTTCACGCCCGGCCTCACGCTCTCGTACCTGCTCTTCGACTTCGGCGGGCGCAGCGGCACCATCGATGCTGCCCGTCAGGCCGCCGCCGCCGCGTCGCTCCAGGGCGACGTGACCACGCAGTCGGTGGTGCTCCAGGCGGAGAGCGCCTTCTTCTCGTACAACGCCGCCCGCGACCTCGCGGAAGCCGAGCGCGCCAACGTGGGCATGGCGGCCGAGGCGCGCGACGCGACGGTGGCGCGCTTCCGCGCCGGGCTGGCGACGGTGGCCGACACGCTCCAGGCCAGCACCGCGCTGGCCCGCTCGCAACTCGACCTGCTCACCGCACAGGGCCAGGTGCAGACGGCGCGCGGCAACCTTGCCGCCGCCATGGGCACCAGCGCCGACGTGCCGTTCCAGGTGGAGGCCACGGGCGCCACGTCTGCCGTCGCCATCGTAGGTGCCGGTGTGGACAGCCTGATGGCGCGCGCCGTCCGCGAGCGGCCGGACCTGGCCGCGGCCCGCGCGCAGGCCGCCGGGGCCGAGGCGCAGGTGCGCGTGGCGCGCTCGGCGCTGCTGCCGTCGCTCACGGTGAGCAGCAACGCGGGGCACACCTTCTCGGACCAGCCCAACTCCAGCGGCAACACCTACGGGGTGTCGCTGGGCGTGCAGGTGCCCGTCTTCTCCGGCCGCTCGCGCCAGTACGACGTGCGCGCCGCCCGCGCGGAGCTGGACGCGGCGCAGGCGCGGGTGGACGTGGCGCGGGTGAACGTTGCGAACCAGGTCTTCACGTCGTACGCGGGGCTCCAGGTGGCCGGCGGGCGCGTCCGAGTCTCGCAGGAGCTGCTCGCCAGCGCGGTGCTCTCCGAGCAGGTGGCGCGCGGCCGGTACGCGGAGGGGGTGGGCAGCTTCCTGGACCTCCTCACCGCGCAGCAGGCCCTGGCCGACGCCCGCGCCCAGGCGGCGCAGGCACGCTGGCAGTGGCAGACCGCCCTGGCGCAGCTGGCCCACGACGTGGGCACGCTGGACACGGCCGGCGCCACCGGCCTCCCCCTCAACACCGGCAACCCGACCGTTCCCGAGGTGATTCGATGAAGCTCTCCCGCCTGCCGCTCGTGTCCGCCACGCTGGTGCTCGCCCTGGCGGCGGGGTGCTCCAAGCCCCCGCAGCGGCCCAAGGAGAAGGTGCCGGTGACGGTAGCGCCGGCCACGGTGCAGTCGGTGCCGTACACCATCACGGCCAACGGGACGGTGGAGCCGCTGCAGAGCGTGGCCGTGCAGCCGCAGGTGAGCGGCCCCATCGTGGAGGTGCTGTTCCACGAGGGCGACGAGGTGCGCGAGGGCCAGGTCCTCTTCCGCCTCGACCCTCGCCCCTTCCAGGCGGAGCTGGCGAAGGCGCAGGCGGACCTCACCCGCGACCGCGTGCTGGCCGCCAACGCCGCGCGCGAGGCCGAGCGCTACGGCTCCCTCGTCGCAAAGGGATACGTGACGCAGAGCCAGGCCGACCAGCTGCGCAGCGCGGCGGCGGCCCAGCAGGCCGTGCTCGCGGGCGACGCGGCGGCGGTGCAGGCGGCGCAGCTCAACCTGAACTACGCCACCATCCGTGCCCCCATCAGCGGCCGCACGGGCGGGCTGCTGGTGAAGCCCGGCAACGTGGTGCGCGCGCCCAACCCCACGCCGCTGGTGGAGATCAACCAGATCGAGCCGGTGCTGGTGCGCTTCACGGTGCCCGGCCGCACGCTGGCCGACCTCCAGCGCGCGGTACGCCCCGGCGCGGGCCTCACCGTGACTGCCATGCCCACCGCGGCCGACAGCACCGGGGCGCACGTCGCGCAGATGGGCAGGCTCGACTTCCTGGACAACGCGGTGGACACGACCACGGGCAGCATCGCCCTCAAGGCGCGCTTCCCCAACACGTCGCGCGTGCTGTGGCCGGGACAGTTCCTGACGGTGACGATGGACCTCTTCCGGCAGGACAACGCGCTCACGGTGCCCGCCGCGGCGGTGCAGACCGGGCAGGACGGCAGCTACGTGTTCGTGATCGACGAGCAGAACAAGGCGAAGATGACGCCCATCACCGTGAGCCGCACCGCGGGCGAGGTGGCGGTGGTGGCGAGCGGGCTGGCGCCGGGCATGCGCGTGGTGACCGACGGGCAGTCGCGCCTCACGCCCGGGGCGCAGGTGGTGATCAAGGGCCCCGGCGGTGGCGCCGGCCGGCCCGGCGGGACCCCAGCGGGAGCGTAGACGAGCATGAACTTCACGGAGCTCTTCATCCGGCGGCCGGTGATGACCACGCTGGCCACCGTGGCGCTGCTGATCTTCGGCATCGCCGCGTACCGGAAGCTGCCGGTGAGCGACCTGCCCAACGTGGACTTCCCCACCATCACGGTGAGCGCGAACCTGCCGGGCGCCAGCCCGCAGACCATGGCCAGCTCGGTCGCCACGCCGCTCGAGAAGCAGTTCTCGACCATCGCGGGCATAACCGACATGTCTTCGAGCAGCTCGCTGGGCAGCACGAGCATCACGCTCCAGTTCGCGCTGGACCGCGACATCGACGCGGCCGCGCAGGACGTGCAGGCCGCCATCTCGGCCACGCTGCGCAGCCTGCCGCAGGGCATCATCCCGCCCAGCTTCCGCAAGTCGAACCCGGCCAGCTCGCCCATCCTCTACGTGTCGCTCACGTCGAAGACGATCCCGCTCAGCGAGCTGGACGAGTACGGCGAGACCATGATGGGGCAGCGCATCTCCACCGTGCCCGGCGTGGCGCAGGTGAGCGTGTTCGGCGCGCAGAAGTACGCGGTGCGCATCCAGCTGGACCCGGCGGCGCTGGCCAGCCGCGGCATCGGGACCGACGAGGTGTCGCAGGCCATCTCCAGCAGCAACGTGAACCAGCCCACCGGCGTGCTGTGGGGCCGCAGCAAGGCCTACACGCTCCAGGCCAGCGGCCAGCTCACCGACGCCGACCAGTTCCGGCAGATGACCATCGCCTACCGCAACGGGGCCGCGGTGCGCCTGGGCGACGTGGCGAACGTGCTGGACGGGGTGGAGAACACCCGCGTGGCGGCCTGGCTGCGCGACCAGCGCTCGGTCACGCTCGCCATCCAGCGCCAGCCCGGCACCAACACGGTGGAGGTGGCGAACGCGGTGAAGAAGATGCTGCCGCAACTGGAAGACCAGCTGCCGGCCGGCGTGGAGCTGAAGATCGTGTACGACCGCTCGCAGAGCATCGGCGAGTCGGTGCGCGACGTGAAGTTCACGCTGCTGCTCACGCTGGCGCTGGTGATCATGGTGATCTTCCTCTTCCTGCGCTCGCTCTCCGCCACGGTGATCCCCAGCCTGGCGCTGCCCATGTCGATGGCGGGCACCTTCGCCGCCATGTGGGCGCTGGGCTACAGCCTGGACAACCTGTCGCTGATGGCGATCACGCTGGCCGTGGGCTTCGTGGTCGACGACGCCATCGTGATGCTGGAGAACATCGTACGGCACCTGGAGATGGGGAAGCCTCCGCTCCAGGCGTCGCTCGACGGGGCCAAGGAGGTGGGCTTCACCATCCTCTCCATGACCATCTCGCTCACCGCGGTGTTCATCCCCCTGCTCTTCATGGGCGGGGTGATCGGCATGCTCTTCCGCGAGTTCGCGGTGACCATCGCCGTCTCCATCCTGGTGTCGGGCGTGGTGTCGCTCACGCTCACGCCCATGCTGTGCAGCCGCTTCCTCAAGGCCGAGTCGGCCCCGCAGCACCACGCGCCGGGCGAGGCACCCAAGGGCCGCGGCCCGCTGGCGTGGTTCGAGCGCGGGTACGACGCCACGCTCGCCGCCTACGAGCGCACGCTCAAGGCCGCCATGCGGCGGCGGCGCGTGACCATCGTCGCCTCGCTGCTCCTGCTGGTGGGCACCGTGGTGCTCTTCCGCATCGTCCCAAAGGGCTTCATCGACGCCGACGACACGGGGCAGATCACCGGCTCGACCGAGGCGGCGCAGGGCACCTCGTTCGAGGCGATGGTGCAGCACCAGCGCGAGGCCGCGGCCATCGTGGCCAAGGACCCCAACATCGAGACCTTCATCTCGTCGGTGGGCCAGGGCGGCGGCTCGTCGGGCAGCAACCAGGGGCGCTTCGTGATCCGCCTCAAGGAGCGCGGCAAGCGCCTGCCGGCCGACGACGTGATCAAGGAGCTGAACCGCAAGCTGTCGGGCATCCCCGGCCTGCGCGTCTTCCTCCAGAACCCGCCGGCCATCAACATCGGCGGGCGGCAGAGCAAGAGCCTCTACCAGTTCACGCTCCAGAGCTCGGACCTGGCGTCGCTGTACCGCTACGGCAACCTGCTGGAGCGCGAGATGCGCGGCGACGCGAACCTCCAGGACGTGACCAGCGACCTGCAGGTCAGCAACCCGCAGGTGCAGGTGGAGATCGACCGCGACCGGGCGGCGGCGCTGGGGGTGACGGCGCAGGCGGTGGAGAGCGCGCTGTACGACGCGTACGGCTCGCGGCAGGTGTCCACCATCTTCACGCCCACCAACCAGTACTTCGTGATCATGGAGCTGCTGCCGCAGTTCCAGAGCAACCCGGACGCGCTGAACCTGCTGTACGTGCGCTCCAAGTCCAGCAACGCGCTGGTGCCGCTCTCGTCTGTGACCAAGGTGACCAACAGCGTGGGGCCGCTCTCGGTCACGCACTCGGGCCAGGTGCCGTCGGTCACCATCTCGTTCAACCTCCGCCCCGGCGTCTCGCTCAGTCAGGGCACCGAGGCGGTGCAGAGCCTGGCGGACAAGACGCTGCCGGGGACCATCGTCACGCAGTTCTCGGGCACGGCGCAGGCGTTCCAGGACTCGCAACAGGGCCTGCTCCTGCTGCTGGGCCTCGCCATCTTCGTGATCTACGTGGTGCTGGGCATCCTGTACGAGAGCTTCATCCACCCGCTCACCATCCTCTCCGGCCTGCCGTCTGCCGCGTTCGGGGCGCTGCTGGCGCTGCTGGTGTTCCGGCTGGAGCTGAGCGTGTACGGCTTCGTGGGCCTGGTGCTGCTGATCGGCCTGGTGAAGAAGAACGCGATCATGATGATCGACTTCGCCGTGGCGGCCGAGCGCGACCGCGGCATGCGCCCGGCCGACGCCATCTTCGAGGCCTGCATCGTCCGTTTCCGCCCCATCATGATGACCACCGCGGCGGCGGTGATGGGCACGCTGCCCATCGCGCTGGGCATCGGCGCGGGGGCGGCGTCGCGGCGGCCGCTGGGCGTGGCGGTGGTGGGCGGCCTGGCGATCTCGCAGGTCATCACGCTGTACATCACCCCGGTGGTGTACACGTACTTCGACTCGCTCCAGGACTGGCTCTCGCGGCGGCGCCTGGCGCGCTCGGTCCCCAACGAGCCCAACAAGCCGCCCCGGGAGATCGCCCCCGCGCGGCCGCCGGTGACGGCGGCGCCGTGAAGGCGGGCTGATCGAAGGAATTCGGTAGATGCGAAGAGGGCCGTGAGCGTGATGCTCGCGGCCCTTTTCGTTGCTGCGATCGACGATTCCAAAGCTCGTCGGAGGCGGTTTCGTGGCGGGGAGAGGCCCCCTCCCGCGGCCCCTCCCCCAAAACTGCCTGGGGGAGGGGAGACCAAAGTGTGACGCAGGTGGGGTGGGCAGAGCATCTTCTCCGCGAAGGCGGATCAGCGGCGGTCGTACTGGAGGTAGGCGTAGAGCTCGCTGCGGTGAGGGTTGGCGTCGAGCCACGCCTTCACCTCGCGGATGCGGGCGAGGTTCTCGGCGCCGACCTGCCGTTCGAACTGGGCTTCTGCGAGGGCGCGGCGCTCCTCGTCGCGCACGTCGCGCTGCCAGTCGTCGAAGAAGATGAGGTGCAGGTCGTCGTTGAGGCCGCGGGCGCGCAGGGCCGCCCACTCGTCGCGGTCCAGCCAGACGCCGTCGCAGTTGCGGCAGTGGTCGATCCGGAACGGCACGCCGTGCCCCACGCGGTACGTGGCCATGAAGTGGCGGCAGTCCGGGCACACCTTCATGCCCGGCGCGTCGTGCACCTCCACGGTGCCAGGCGTCTCCTCGCCCTCCTCCGTGGGCGCGGCGGCGGCTCCGTGCTCGGCGCGCCATCGCCAATAGTCCGCCGCGCGGATCCACTCGCCGCCACAGTCCGGGCAGCGGCGCGCGGTCAGCATGGGCTCGATCATCTCCTCCACCAGCTCGGGATGCGACGCGCACACGGGACAGTTCATCGGCTGCTCCTCTCCGTTTCGGTAGATGTGCGGCGGGCCTCGGCAGCCTAACCGCGCACGGGTCGATGCTGGTTCAGGTTGCGGACGCCGGCGAGCCGTCCGCCGACTCCGGCTCGCCGGCCGGCGCGTTGACCCAGGCGAGGTAGCGCTCGGCGGAGCGGAGGACGCCGTCGCGGCCGGCGGAGCGGATGGAGCGGCCCCAGAACGCGCCGTGTACGGTCTCGAATTGGTACGCGCTCACAGATTCGGCGATGCGCTGCACCTCCGCGGCCGCGAGGGGGATGTGGTTCGGGTAGGAGCGCATGAAGCCGACGGTGCGCCCGTCCGGGTTCACCTGGAGCACGTCGCCGGAGAGCAGCGTGCCGCGCCCGCCGGAGCCGCCCGCCCAGTGCAGCACCGTGCCGCCCGCGAAGTGGCCGCCCAAACGTACGAGCGTGAGCCCCGGCGCCAGCTCCATCGCGTCGCCTTCCCAGAAGTGGATCGCCGGGTCCGGCCGCATCACGTGCCGCCGGTCCGCTGCGTGTAGGTACACGGCGATGCCGCCCAGCGCCCGGCTCCACTGCACGCAGGTCGTGTAGTAGTGCGGATGCGAGATGGCGATCGCCGACGGAGTCCCCAGCCCGCGCACGATCTCCACCGTCGCGTCGTCCACCAGCGCGATGCAGTCCCACAGCACCGTCGCGCCCTCGCCGCGCACCAGGAACGCCCGCTGCCCGATGGCGAAGTCCGGCACGGTCCCGATCGCCATCAGCCCATCTTCCTCCAAGCGGAAGCTGTTGCGGTGCTTCGCGCGAAGCTCGTCCAGCGTGGTCCACTGCTGCACGCCGCCCGGCACGTACTGCCGCTCGTCCTCGCAGATCGGGCATGCCTCCGGCTTCCCATCCGTCTCCGCGAACTGCGTCCCGCAAGCCGTGCAGATGTAGTTGGTCATTGCATTCGGGTGGTAACCCCGCGGCTCCGGCTGCTCAACCTTTTCGTGACAAACGGTGAGTTATCACATCAAACGAAGCTAGTTTCACGTCATCCGACGTGGAATATGGCAGTTTGCTTTCGCGCCGGTAACCACCGTCTATTTCGCTGATGATGGCAGCCCACGTGCTTAGCGTCCTAAATACCACCACCCGGTATCCGTCCGCCTCAATCCATTCACTACCTCTGTCTGAGATCTTCCAACGCCGGTCCAACCAAAGAGTTCGTTTCTTTGCACGTCTCACCATTGCATTATCACGAGCCCGGGCTTGCTCAAGGTCGTTTTCCATGTGTCCGGCACAGACACATCCAACAGCCAACTCCGCTGGATAGTGGGGATGGGCCATATGATGCACATAACGAATCGGCTGCGATTCACACATCCCACAGATATCCGTAGGGGTGAGCCGATCCTCAATCCGTACGCACGTCCAGCCTTCGTGCGGAATATCAGGGCGCGACCACTTTCCACGACCCTGTGCGACAGCTCTGGATTCAGATGCCCCAGCCATGATCGTAGTTTTCGATGGAGGACAGATGCGCTTCGAGTGGAACACCTGGCCCTACGGAATCCACCGCGACACGATGTAGATCAGCAGCCCGGCCAGCCCGCCCACCAGCGTGCCGTTGATGCGGATGAACTGCAGGTCCTTGCCGATCTGGAGCTCGATCTTGCGCGTGGTGTCTTCCGGGTCCCAGGCGGCGACCGTGGTGGCGATCAGGTCCGCGATCTCGTGGCGGTACTCCTCCACCACGTACAGCACGGCGGACTCGACCCAGCCGTCAATCTTGGCGATCAGCTCCTCGTCGGTCTGGAGCGACACGCCGAAGCTCGTCACGCCGTGCTCTATGCGGCGGCGGAACTCGCTGTCCGGGTCGCTGCTGTGCCGCATGAGCCACGCCTTCATGTCCGCCCACAACGACGACGAGTAGGCGCGCACGGCCGGGTGCCGCAGCAGCTCCTCCTTCACGTGCTCGCCCTTGGCGATCATGGCGGGCGAGCTCTTCAGCTTGGTGACGAACTCCTCCACCGCCTCGTTGAAGCGCTCGCGCAGCGGGTGCGCCGGGTCCTCGCGCACCTCCACCAGCGTGTGCTCCACGCCCCGCACGATCTTCTCGTAGATCTTGTCGTCCACCGGCGTGGGGATCCACCACGGCGTCTCCTGGCCGATCTTCTCCCGCAGCGCGTCGCCGTTCTCGTCGAGCAGCCGCGCGACCAGCTTGAGCGCGCTGTCGAACAGCTCCTGGTGGCGGTTCCCGGACGTGACCAGCCCCAGCACGTTGCCCATGAGCGGCGCCACCTGCGTGCTGCGGACGCGCGAGACGATGCTCTGCTCGATCAGCTCCTGCACCTCCTCGTCGCGCAGCACCTGCACCACGCCGGTGACGGCGGCGGTGGCGTGCTTGGCCACCGTGGGCGCGTGCGCCGGATCCGCCAGCCAGTCCGCAGCCTTCCGCCCCACGTCCACCGAGCGCAGCTTCTGGGTGATGACGGGGCGCGACAGGAAGTTGTTCTGCACGAAGTTCCCCAGGCTGCGCCCGATCCGCTCCTTGCGGTTGGGGATGATGGCGGTGTGGGGGATCTTGATGCCCGCTGGGTAGCGGAAGAGCGCCGTGACGGCGAACCAGTCCGCCAGGCCGCCCACCATGGCCGCCTCGGCGGTGGCGCGCACGTAGCCCAGCCACGGGTAGCGGTGCTCCAGCACACGCGCCACGACGTAGATCACCGCCGCGACGCCCAGCAGGGCCGCCGCGCGGAACTTCATGGTATCTAGCTGCTGCCGCTTCAGGTCCTCGTCCGCGAGCGGCTGAAGCGCCACCGGGCTGGTCTGCATCTACGCCTCGTGGTTGGGCCCGCACTCCGTCTCGTGGAGCGCCATGCTGCGGCCTGCGGTGGAGGATGCGTGCCACCGCGCCGCGGGCCACTACTTTTCGATCGATCCGAAAGATTCGCTCGCGCCGTCCGTCTGCCCGTGAACCGCGGCTTTCTCGTAGCGGTCGAGCGTCCGCGGCGGCGGGCCGGTCCAGAGCGCGGGCCGGGTTCCAAGCTCTCGCCGGCCGATTCGCCGGGGCGGGACAGATCGTGGCCGCGCCGGGCGTTATCTCGGACCGCGTCGGACCTTCACCCATTCGGGAGGTCGGGATGCCCGAACGATACCTCGGCCGCCTCACCGCACCGCTCCCGGGGCGCAGCCAGATGGTGAGGAGCGCGGCCGGGCTGGGCTTGGCCGTCTGGTGCGCCGTGGCCGTCACCTCCGGCTGGCGCGCGATCTTCCAGGTCCGCAGCGTGGAGCTGAGCGCGACCGGCCGAGAGCTGAAGCCCGGCTCGGCCGTCCGCGCGCGGATCGTCACGTCCGGCAGGGCGTTCGCGCACCTTGAAGTGGCGCTGGTGCAGGGCGCGCACCGCGAGCTGCTGGCTTCGCGCCTGGTGCCCCACAACGCAGATCCGCCGGGGGATCCGCGTCCCCAGCACCTCTCGCTAGAGGTCGTCCTCGCGCCGGAGGTGCTGGCGCGGTTGCAGCCCGGGCCCGCAAAGCTCCGCGCCGTCGGCATCGGAAGCTCGCAGTGGTTTCGCGTGCCGCCGCCCACAGTGCGCGAGCTTCGGGTCGAGATCGCCGCGAGCCCGAGGAGGCCGCTCAGTGATAGGTGATCGAGCGACGCTCTCGCCCCGATCAATGAGTCGACTTCACAGCAACACGCCGGTGGTGTCCGCTACGACGATGCAACCTGCATCTTCATCCCAGCGCCAGCGTGCCTCGCCGCCATCGAGGTGCACACCGCCCAGCCAGCGATCGATGCCGTTGAGGCGCACGTTGTCCTCGCGGCCGTCCAGCACTGCCCGGCCCACATCCGTCAACACGAGCGAGCGGGCGAGAAAGTCCACGTGCGGCTCGTCGGAACGCGGCGCCGTCACCGTCTCGCCGCCAACGAACGTGACGAGCGGATGCGGCGCGGCGCTCAACCCTTCCAGATAGCCGAAGAAGCTCGCGTCCCCGAGGAACTGCGCCTCCTCGCGCGCCTGGGAGCGCACGAACGCAGCGCGCACGGCTACGCCACCCGGCGCGACCGCCTCCAGCGCCTGCCGCTCGGACCGCGAGAGGCCGCCGCGTACGGATGGGAACTGCTGGAGGTGCCGCCGCAGCGCCGCGCCCAGGTGCCGTAGCGCGGAGGTGTCCGCGTCCGCAAGCGCCTGCAACGCGTTCGGGGCGGGCGCACGGAACGCCTCCCACACCTCGCGCGCCAGCCGAAGCTGCTCCGCGGAGGCGGCCCGCCGGCCGCGGAAGAGCGCCGCCAGCACCTCGCCCGGCGCGGGGCCGAGATAGTCGTCCGCCTGCACGAGACTCAGGCGTGCGCCGTCGCTCGGCCAGTCGGCCAGGCGGTCGAGCACCTGGATGAGCTGGAGCTGGTCGTACAGGTCGTGCTCGAACCAGAGCACCACCTCGTCTTCGGCATGCGATGAGGCGAGGGTTGCATCGCGGCGCGTGAAGCTGTCCAGCACGGAGGCTCGGTCCGCCCAGCCACGGCCGGCGATGTACGAGGCGCGCACGGCGGCCAGCTCGCCGCCCGAAATACCGGCGGGCACGGGGCCGTCGTGCAGCACGTCGTTCCACGCCAGGACCTTGCCGGGCAGCCCCAGCGCGCGGATGCCCTCCGCCGCGCACTCGCCGTTCGTCATGTGCAGCATCGTCCCCCCGTCGAAGCCGAAGTGCGTCCCCCGCCCCGCATCTCCCGCACGGGCCGAACCTTCCACGATTGGCCGCGAGGCTGGTCATCCGCTCCCCGCATCTCACGTGTTTGCCCGACCCGCCGGACATCGACGGTCACACCGCCGAGTGCGATCCACCGACGTCTTCCGCATCCGATGATGAGAAGAAGTCGGCTGAGGGTTCTCCAGCCGAGCTACAGCGGCTTGTCGCCGGGTTCCAGCCAGCCGGGGCGGCGGCGAAGCGCGGCGGCGAACGGCACGTCGCGGCCGGTGAGGAAGACCACCGTCTGGTCCGCCTGCGTGACGATTAGGTACTTGTTGAACCCAGCGGCCTCGGGCGTCAGGCCGCGCTTCTTCATCTCGCCCAGCACGGCGTTCACGTCGTCGAACCCGTTTCCGGGCCGCGTGAAGATGTGGAATGGGCCGTCGCTCATCCATCCCTCCAGTTGTCGTGTGTCTGCACGTCGTAAACTCAGCGCGCCGCGGCCGGGCGCGGCACTCGGACGATGCGCATCTCGACACCTTCGCCATTGTCCGACCACCGCACCATCGCGCCCGTGCGCCGGTCCACCCAGAAGGTGCCCGTCCGGCTGCCCTCCTGCGTCTCCACACGCCACACTGGGATGCGCGCGCCGGCCTCCTGCACCTCCTCGGCCGCGACCACACGCAGGTTCGCCCACTCCAAGCCGCGTACCGGGCCGAACAGCCGCACACTGGCCGCGTACCCCGGCGCCAGCGGCAGCGCACGCAGCACGAGGTCCATCTCGTTGGTGTACAGCGCGCCGCCCACCGTCTCGCTCACGTCGGTGTGCTTGCCCTCGGTGTCCACGCCGCCGGTGACGCACCCGCCCGCGAACCGCAGGTCGGGCTGCACGCTCCCGCCCCAGCCGTGCACGACGCGCGGGGCCAGGTCCGCGCGCGCCAACACGAACGAGTCGGTCTCCTCCACCTCGTTCGGCATGGTGGTCAGCTCGGTGCGCACGATCACGGGCTCGCCCGCCAGCGTGGCGAAGCGGGTGCGGACGTTCAGCGCCGCCACCGTCTGCGCCCGCCCGTCCTTCACCAGCACGATCGTGAACGAATCGTCGCCCGCCGCGATCCGGTCCGTCCGCAGCGCCGACGGAGGGAGCACGGAGTATCGCGGCGCCTCGTTCTCCGCGGGCGGCTTGCAGGAGGAGAGCGCGGCAAGGGCGGCCAAGACGAGCGCGGAGCAGAGACGGCGGGGCATGGGCTGGCGGCGCGGGGGACGGGAGATGCGGACGCGGGAGCCGCATTCTATCCGCCGCGCCCACCCGGCTCAAGGCCCCGCACGGGTCACGGGAGATGCGCCTCTCCCGCCCACCGCGCTTGCGGCCTTCCCTGCGGCCGGAGACCTTGTCCGTGGATGGGTGACGGACGGCGGTGCGGACCGGGAGATCGGAGGCGCGGATGGAGGATGGACGCGAGGCGGAGCGGGCGCGGATCGTGTCCGCCACGGCGGAGTTCGTGCGGGGCCGCATGGAGGGCGAGGGCAGCGGGCACGACTGGTGGCACGTACACCGCGTGCGGACGATGGCGTTGCGCCTGGCCCGCGAGGAAGGCGCGGACCCGTATGTCGTGGACCTGGCCGCGCTGCTGCACGACGTGGCCGACCACAAGTTCCACGGCGGCGACGAGACGGCGGGCCCACGCGTCGCCGGCGAGTGGCTGGAGTCGCAGGGCGCCGGCGCGGAGACGGTGGAGCACGTCCGCGCCATCATCGCCGGGCTCAGCTTCAAGGGCGCCGGCGTGCCCACGCCCATGCCAACGCCGGAGGGCCGCGTGGTGCAGGACGCCGACCGGCTGGACGCCATCGGGGCGACCGGCATCGCGCGCGCGTTCGCCTACGGCGGCAGCCGCGGACGCCCCATGCACGATCCCGCCGCGACGCCGGAGATGCACGACAGCTTCGAGAGGTACAAGGCCGGCGGCGGGCCCACGACCAGCCACTTCCACGAGAAGCTGCTCCTGCTGCGCGACCGCATGAACACCGCCTCGGCGCGCCGCATCGCCGCGGGGCGCCACCGGTTCATGGAAGCGTTCCTGGAGCGCTTCCACCAGGAGTGGGACGGGGCCGACGTGCCCGGCGAGGAGGATTAGGCGGATGGAGAGAATCGAGCTCGGCGAGGGGGTGCACTACCTGCGCGCCGCCGTCAACTCGGGGCTGGTGGAGACGGAGAACGGCCTGCTGGTGGTAGACACCGGGCTGGACCGGGGCGCCGCGAACCGCATCGCCCGCGCGGCCGAGGAGATGGGGCGGCCCATCGTGGCGATCCTCAACACCCACGCGCACGCGGATCACCACGGCGGAAACGCCCAGCTCGTGCGCAAGCTGGGCGTGCCGGTGTACGCGCCGGCGGTGGAGGAAGCCGTCATACGCAACCCGGGCTACGAGCCCATCTACCTCTTCGGCGGCGCGGAGCCGGTGGCGGCGCTGCGCAACCGCTTCCTCCAGGCCGAGCCCTCGCCCGTGGACCACGTCGTCCACCCGGGCGAGACGGTGGCGATCGACGGCCGGGAGATGGAGATCGTGGACCTGGCCGGCCACAGCATCGCGCAGATCGGCGTCCGCACCGGCGGCGTC
>DASRQW010000232.1 GCA_035696245.1 Longimicrobiaceae bacterium
CTCCGGCAGCATCTCCCACAGGCCCAGGCCGGGCCCCCATCCGGGCGGCAGCCCCAGCAGCTCGCGTGCGGCGGCGTTCACGTGCACGACCCGCCACTCGGCGTCCACCGCCAGGAAGCCGTCGCCGATGGAGCCCAGCAGGCTGGCATAGCGCCTCTCCGACGGCTCGTCCGCCGCGGTGTCGCGGAACTGCACGGCCACGCCGCCGTCGGCCGGCGTGACGGTGAAGGAGATGAGGCGCGGCCCCATGGCGGTGGGCATGCTGCGGGCGTACTCCACGCGCCGGCCCTCCGCCATCGCCGGCTGCATCCGCTCGCGGATCGCCTCGTCCACCCCCGGCACGGCTTCCCACACCAGGCAGCCCAGGGCGCGCTCGCGCGCGACGCCGGAGAGAGACTCCGCCGCCGCGTTCCAGTACGTTAGCCGCCACTGGGGATCGAGCATGCAGAAGCCGTCCGGGAGCGCTTCCAGGCCGGGATGGCGTGGGACCACGGGGTTCATCGCGCGGTACGGCCCTCCGCGGGCGGAGGATTGCGCCGGTCGAGGGGATCGGAGGATGCAGGGCCGCGGCTTCTCATCTCCGGGCGAACTCCGCGCCGGGGCTCCACTGCGGCAGCTCGTCCGCGCTCGCGACGGCCACGGCCGTGCGGAGAAGGATGCGCGCCTGCTGGAGCGCGCCGGAGTAGTCGAAGTCGTCGCGGTACGCGTCCGACGGCTGGTGGTAGTGGTTGGCCACGAAGTCCGCGTGCTGCTGCTCGCCCCAGCCGCGCGGGCGGCCCTCGTAGTCCATGCCGTGGTCCATCGCGAGGGCGGGCACGCCTGCGCGGGCGAGCGGAAAGTGATCCTGCCGAAAGAACATCCCCTGCTCCGGGTGCGCCTCGGGGGCCACGTGCATCCCCTCGTCGGCCGCGGCCTGGCTGACGACGTCGCCGAGATCGGACCGGTCGGCGCCCAGCGGACCTACGTCGTGCGTGCGGCCGAAGAGGTTGGCGCCGTCCACGTTGAGCATCGCCGCCGTGGTCGCGAGCGGGAAGAGCGGGTTGCGGGCGTACCACTCCGAGCCGAGCAGGCCGGACTCCTCCGCCGTCGTGCTCATGAAGAGCATCGGCCTGGCCGGCCGGTCCGGCATGGACGCCGCGGCTTCCGCGATGGCGAGCAGGACGGCGACGCCGCTGGCGTTGTCGTACGCGCCGTGGTAGATGGCCGCCGTCCCGTCCTCATCCACCGTCATGCCCAGGTGGTCGTAGTGCGAGGCCAGGATGACGGGCTCGTTCGCGCGCGCCGGGTCGCTGCCGGGCAGGAGGCCCACGACGTTGGCCGTCTCCACCGGCCGCACGTCGCTCTGGACGCGGGCGTGGACGCGGACGCCCGTGGGGACGGGGGCGAACTCGAACTCTTCGGACCGGCGGAGCAGGTCGTCGAGGTCCAGCCCGGCGGCGGTCAGGACGCGGCGGAGCATGGGGCTGGAGATCCAACCGCGCACGTCCAGCGGCAGCTCGGGCTCGCCCGCCAGGTCGTACTGCACGCCGGTGTTGGAGGTGCGCACCACGTTCCAGCCGTAGCCGGCGGAGTCGTCGGTGTGGATGAGGATCGCCCCTGCGGCCCCGCGGCGGGACGCTTCCTCGTACTTGTACGTCCAGCGGCCGTAGTACGTGAGCGCCTTGCCGCCGAAGAAGCCGGGCGTCGCCTCGGTGCCGGGATCGTTCACGCGCATCAGCAGCACCTTGCCGCGCACGTCCACGCCCTCGTAGTCGTCCCACCCGTACTCCGGCGCGGTGATGCCGTAGCCGACGAACACCAGCTCCGCGTCGGTCTCCACCTGCTCGCGCGGCACGCCGGAGCGCAGCACGTAGTCGTCGCGGTAGATGGGCTCGATGGTCTGCCCGCCCGCAGTGAAGCTCAGCTCGGGATGCGGGTCGAGGCCCACCATGGGCACGGGCTGCACGTACGAGCCGCCCGCCGGCTCCAGGCCGATGCGGCGCATCTGCGCGCGGATGTACTCCTGCGCGGTGCGGCCGCCGCGGGTGCCCGGCGCGCGCCCCTCCATGAGCGGGTGCGACAGGAAGCGCAGGTGCGCGTCAATCGCCTCCGGGCGGATGCGGTCCAGCGCCTGCGCGAGCGCTGCGTCCACGGTGCTGACCCTGGGTTGGCTCATCGGCTTCCGGCGAGTGTGAAGGCGCGGCCGGGAAGCTCGCGGGCTTCCCCGATGGACCGCAGGTATTCGAGTATGGCGAGCAGCGACCCCTCGGCCGCCGGGCGGAGCGCGGGGTGCAGCGCATCTCCGTAGACCGCGTCCAGCAGCTCGCCCGGCCGCGCGGGGCCCGTCTTCGCCAGCGCGGCGCGGACCTGCGCGATGCGGTCCATGCGGTGCGCCCGGTAGCGCGCGACGGCCGCCGCCGCGTCGGCGATCTCCGGGCCGTGCGACGGCAGGAGGACGGCGGGCGCGGCGCGCTCAACCGCGTCCAGGGACCGTAGATACGCGGCCAGGTCGCCCTCCGGCGGTGCCACCAGTGTGGTATCCCCGGCGCCCATGAAGAGGTCCCCGGCGAAGAGGGCCCCGCCCGCCGCAGCTTCCGGGCCGCGCCACAGGAAGGCCAGGTGCTCGGGCACGTGCCCCGGCGTCGCCAGCGCCTCCACCGGCCCCGCGTCCGTATCGACCGCATCGCCGTCCGCCAGCCATCGGTCCACGACGTCCTGGCCGAACGGCATCCAGAGCGCACCGCGGGCCATCATCACGGGGGCGCCGGTGGCCTCGCGGAGCGCGGGCGCGGCTTCGGAGTGGTCGGGATGCGCGTGGGTGAGGAGGATCGCGACGGGCTTCGCATCTCCCAGCGCGGCGAGAATGACAGCCACGTGGCCGGGAAGGTTGGGGCCGGGATCGATCACCGCCGGCCGGCTGCGGCCGACGATGAAGGTGCGCGACCCGTCCAGCGTCATGGGCGACGGGTTGGGCGCCAGCACCGTGCGGAAGGCGGGCGCGCTCACAGCGTGCGCAGCACGGCGCGGACGGGCGATGCGTCGGCCTCGTCCAAGCGCAGCGGGAGGGCGATCAGCTCGTACTCGCCCGCCCCGACGTGGTCGAGCAGCAGGTTCTCGAGGATGGCGATCCCCGCGTCTCCGAACACGTTGTGCGTCGGGAGGTCCTTCGAGTCGAACGCGTCTACGGAGGGCGCGTCGGTGCCTACGAGGCGAACGCCCGCGGCGGCAAGGATCCGCGCCGCCTCAGGTTCGATGGCGGCGAAGCTCATGGGGAAGACCGCCGGGTCCGTCCACGCGCCGGTGCGGAAGAGCACCCGCTCCGGCCGCCAGCGCTCCACCGCCAGCCCGGCGAGCGCCGCGCCGATGGACGTGTGCCCGCGCGCGTCCACCACCAGCGCGGGCCCGACGTACGCCTCCAGCGGCGCGGCGCCGATTCGCACGCCCTGGTCCGAGACGTGGAACGGGCCGTCCGCGTGGGTGCCGGTGTGGGCGCTCATGCGCAGCTCGGCCACGTTCACCGTCTCACCTTCGCTGCGCAGCATGGTCCACGCGACGCAGCACGGTGCGTCGCCCGGCCAGACGGGCGTGCCGGTCACGACGGGACGGGAGATGTCGATCAGCACGGTTCGGTGATCGCGTTCGGTTCGGGAGATGCGCGGCGGTCCGGGGTCAGCAAGTCCGCCGGCAGCGCGACGGGCAGATGTACAGCACCGGAGAAATCGCCCCGGGCGGCTGAAGCCGCGGCAACAAAGGCACGAAGTCCCCCTGCGGGGACTCGCTCTGGGGCATCCCTGCGCTTCGGACGCGCCGGCGACGACACTGCGTCGCGCGATTCCTTTCGCTGCGGCTCGCCTCGTCTCAGGCCAGGAGCCGCGCGAGGATGGAGGGGCGCAGCAGCGAGCGTGCCGGGGCCACGTCGCCGGTGACGCGGATGAGCGCGTCGGCCAGGGCGGGGTGGCGGGCGAAGCGGATGGCGACCGCGCGCAGCAGCGGCGGGCGCGATACGAAGGCTTCCACCACGTGCTGCATCCGCTCGCCGGACGCGAAGGCGCGGCGACGGGCGCGCTCGTATGGCGCCAGGGCCGCGGCGGACGTGTCGCCCGCGCGGAGGGCGGCATCCGCCGTCCGGGCGGCCAGCTCGGCGCCGCGGAGGGCGCGGAAGATACCCTGCCCCGTAAACGGATCATAGTATCCCGCCGCGTCGCCCACGAGAAGGGCACCGTCCGCGACGGCGCGCCGGACGGGCCAGTCGAACGGGCCGGTCGCCAGCACCTCGTCCACACGCCGCGCATCCGCGAAGCCGTGGTGGGCGAGCGCGGCGTCGAAAAAGTCCGCGGGGTGGCCGCGCATCTCCCGCCCCGCATCTCCCGTCACGACGACGGTGACGTTGCAGAGGCCGCCGCCCACCTCGGCGATGCCCACGCAGCCGTTTGTCTCCACGCGCAGCTCGCCATATCCGCCCAGCGGCGGCAGGCCGCGGACGTGCGCGGTGAGCGCGATCTTCCGAAGGCGCGGCGAGCGGCGGAGCAAGTTCAGGCGGCGGAGGACGACGGACCGCAGCCCATCCGCGCCGACGACGAGACGCGCGCGGATCTCCTCCGCCTCGCCGCCGGGATGCTCCACGACGACGCCACACACGCGCCCGCCTTCGCGCACGAGGTCGACGACGTGCGCGCCGGTGCGCACCTCCGCTCCGGCGGCGCGGGCGTGGTCGAGCAGCACCTCGTCCAGCGTCTCGCGCGGAATCGCGAACCCGCCCACGCCGTCCGGGAACGCGCCCTCGAACCGCTCGCCGCCCGCGCCGGAGATGCGCCACGCCCGCAGCTCCGAATGCGCCTGCGCCTCCACGGCGGGCAGCACGCCGAGCGCGTCCAGCGCCGCCACTGCGGCCGGGTTCACGCACTCGCCGCACGGCTTCCGCCGGGGAAATTCCGCCCGGTCCAGGACGAGCACGCGATGCCCCAGCCACGCCATCCGCGCCGCGAACGCCGAGCCCGCAGGCCCACCGCCGACTACGACGGCGTCAAACAACGGGGCCCCCTCCCAGCTCGCTTAGGCTCGCTACCCTCCCCCAAAACTGCCTGGGGGAGGGTTGTTGAACCATCTGCGCGCTGCGGACGCTGCCTACACGACGGACGCTCTTGGAGTTAGTCCGCGAAGGCGGACTTTGCGCAGTCGTTGCCGCGGTTTCAACCGCCAGCCAGCCGTGTGCACGGCTGTCCCCAATCCGCACCGCATCCCACGCCGAAGCACCTCGGATGCGATGAATCGCACCCCTACAGGTGCAGGATTGGCGGGGAGCGAGGCTGTTCATCTGCCGGTCCGGGTGCGGTCGATGACGAGGGCGAGGCGGAAGGGGAAGTGGGCGTGGACGCGCGCGGCGGCGAGGCCGGCGTCGCGGGCCAGGGCGCGCATCTCGCCCGGCGTAAGGGCGCGGAGGACGGAGAGCGGGCCGTCGTGGCGTGTGACGGGGTGCGTGCGCCAGAACGTCAGCGCCAGCAGCCTCGCGCCGAGGTACGCGGGGCGCGAGCGGGCGAGGTCGTTGACGATCACGCCGTGCGCGGCCACGCGGTCCAGCTCGCGGAGGACGCGGACCGCATCCTCCCGCTCGTCGAAGTGGTGCAGAGCGGTGGAGCACAGCGCGAAATCGAACGCATCGTCCGCGTACGGCAGGTGCAGCGCGTCCGCGGGCTCGACACGGATGGATGGGTCGTGCGCCACGGCTTCGGCGGCGAGGCGGAGCGTCGTGGGATGGTTGTCGGTAGCGACGATCTGGGCGGCGATGCCGGCGCGGCGAGCCCAGGCGGAGACCGCGAGCGGGATGTCTGCCGAGCCCGTGGCGACGTCGAGGATGCGGACGGACGGGCGGCCCAGCCGGCGGACCATCGGCCGCAGGTGGCGCATGACGGTGCGCGTGCCGCCGAGCCAGCGGTTCACGGCGCGCAGGTCCGCGAGGCTGACGTCGAGCTGCGCCGGGTCCTGCTCCAGCGCATCCATCAGCTCCCGGCCGGACCGGCGCGGCGGGGCGGTCACTCGGCCCGGTCCCGCCCGGGGCGCCGCGACATGGGCTCCACGTGCACGATCACGCCGCGCGCGCCCAGCCGCTCGGCCAGGTCCCGCTCCACGGTGTCGGCGATCTCGTGCGCCGTCTCCACGTCGATCCCCGCGCCCACGGCGATGGTCAGCTCGGCGAACATCTCGCCCTGGCGGCCGCGCGAGCGCACGTCGTACACGGCGTGGACTCCGTGGGCCGCCTCGGCCACGCGGGTGATCTCCGCCGCCTCCACAGCGCGCTCGTCCACGAGCACGGGCACGGTGTTGACGATGATCTCCCAGCCCGTGCGGGCGATCAGGAAGGCGACGAAGAGCGTGGTCCACGCATCTGCCGTGGGAAAGCCCGCGTGGGTGAGCAGCAGGCCCGCGAGGACGGCCAGCGTCACGTACACGTCGGCGCGTTGGTGCGTGGCGTCCGCCACGAGCAGGTCGCTGCGAAGCTGCACGCCCTGGCGCCGTTCGTAGATGGAGCCGATCAGGCCCACCACCAGCGAGCCGCCCATCACCCACACCGCCACAGAGGTATCCACCGTCTCGTGCCCTCCCTCGATGAGCCGCGCGACGGCGCCGCGGATCAGCTCGAAGACGGTGATGGAGAGGAAGGCCACGACGGCCAGCGCCCCCAGCGTCTCGAACTTGGCGTGGCCGTACGGGTGCTTCTCGTCCGGCTCCTGCGAGGCGACGCGCGCCAGCACCAGCGACAGCACGGTCGTGAGCGTGTCCACGCCGCTGTCGATGGCGCCGCCGACCACCGCCAGCGAGTGCGCGCGCCAGCCGGCGAACGCCTTGCCCAGCACCAGCAGCACGTTCAGCACCAGCATGATGGTGAGCACGCGCCGCACGTCGCGCTGGCGCTCGCTGCCCGCCGGCGGGGCGATGGCCGGCATCCCGGGCGCGCTCACGGCAGTGCCCGCGCCAGCCGCACGGCCGCCTCGTCCACCTGCGGCGCGAGCGCGGCGGCATCCAGCGTCAGCACTTCCCCGCCCCGCTGGAGCACGCGGCCGCGGACCGTCGCCAGCACCACGTCGCTGCCGCGCGCGGCGTGGAAGACGGCCGAGACGGGGTCGTGCACGGGGCGCACGTGCGGCGCGGCGAGCGAGACGGCGCACAGGTCGGCGTCCTTGCCCGGCTCCAGCGTGCCGATGCGCGCGTCCAGCCCCAGCACGCGCGCGCCGTCCAGTGTGGCCAAGCGCAGGAGATCGGAAGCCGGCATGTAGTCGTGCGAGCCCAGGCGGGCGCGGTGCAGGATGGACGCGATGCGGGCCTCCTCCAGCAGGTCCAGTCGGTTGTTGCTGCCCACGGAGTCCGTGCCCAGGCCGACCTCGATGCCCGCCTCGCGCAGCTCCACGTACGGCGCGGTGCCGTGCCCCAGCCGCGCGTTGGCGACCGGGCAGTGCGCGACCGACGAGCCGCTGTCGGCCAGCCGGGAGATGTCGTCCGCGCTCAGCCGCACGCAGTGGATGAGCAGCGGCCGCGTCTTCAGCACGCCCAGCCGGTCCAGCATCTCGATGGTGGACGTGCCGCGCACGGGCGTGTCGATGCCGCGCGCCCGCAGCCCCGGCGCGAAGTCTCCCTCGCCGCGCGTCACCAGATCGGTCTCCACTGCGGATTCGGCGGCGTGGATGGCGACGGGCAGCCCCTCGGCGAGCGCGTACCCGGCGGAGGCGCGGAAGAGGCCGTCGGACACGGTGTACGGCGCGTGCGGCGAGATGCCGATGCGCACGAGGTCCGTCTCGGCCGATCGGAGCACGTCCACGGCGGAGCGGAGGTCTGCCATGGAACCGTCCACCTGCGCCGGATCGGGACCGAAGACCTCGCGGTAGACGAGGCCGCGCACGCCGGCTTCGGCCATCGCCCCAACGGCGGCGGCGGACATCTCGGTGCAGGCAAGCGTGGTGATGCCGGCTCGTAGCGCCTCGACCATCGTCCAGCGGGCGGCCACGTCGTAGTCCGCGTCCACCAGCGCGGCCCGCTTGGCGCCGACGAGGCGGAGGATCCAGTCGCGGAACGCCAGGTCATCCAGCCCGCCGCGGAAGAGCGCCAGCTCGGGGTGCGCGTGCACGTTCACCAGGCCGGGCATCAGCGCGGCCTCGCCCAGGTCCACGACCTCCGCGCCCTCGACCACGCCGATGGCAGCGGTCGGGCCCACGGCGGCGATGGTGCCGTCTGCCGCGACCAGCACCGCGCCGTCGCGGATGGGTGCGGAAGCGACCGGCAGCACCCAGGCCGCGCGATACAACGTCAAACGAAGCTCTGTCATCCCGTCGTCTTCTCCCCCGTGAAGCTTCGCGTTCCACATCGAATGCGCCGGCCTGCATCTCGGCAGATGTCGATCCGCCCGGCCGATCCGCCGCCTCCGGACGCATCCGCCGGGCCCACAAACGAGCAAAGCCCGCGTCAGCGGGCTACCACGGTGCGCCGATCCCCTCGCGGCGTACATCTTCCGACGCAGACCTGTCCATCATCCCTCATCGGCCGTCGAATCTCGGTCATCGAGCTCGGCCGACCCACATCTCCCGAACGACATCGCGCCGACGCCCATCCGCCGATCCACATCGCCCAATCATCCGTCGATTCACATCTCACGTCCTACCGCCGTCCGGCATGCGTGGCGACGGGAGATGAGCGGCGGCGCGTCAGTTCGGGTAGGAGAAGACCGAGGCGCTGAGCGCCGGGCGCGCGCTGCGGGTGATCTGCGAGTCGTCGCCCACGGCGCCGCGGCCCACCGCCTGGCCGATGCCGATGGTGATCTGGAGGTTGCGCGCCTTGAAGCCGCCGGTGACGGGCGCCGCCACGTCCAGCCGGTACGTGCGCCGCGAGCCCGGCGGGAACGCCATCCGCAGCCCGAACCCGCCGCTGGCCTCGAGCTTGGAGTTGGTCGCGAAGCGGTCGCCGCCCGCCCAGCTTCGCCCCGCGTCCACGAACACCGCCGTGCCCAGGTCGAAGAGCCGCGGGAAGGGCCAGCCCAGGTAGGTGCGCTCCTCGAGCGTGGCGACGGCGCGGCGCCCGCCGGTGGCGACCTGGCGCGTGTAGCCGCGCAGGCCCGCGCGCGAGCCCAGCGTGACCTGGAACGGCACGTCCACGTGCCACCCGCCGATGCCGCTGACCGCCGCAACCAGCGTGTGCCGCGACTCCGGCGAGGGCCGCCAGTACGCCCACACGTCGGCCTGCCCGAACACGTTGCGCCACTCCGACGTGTCGCCCGCGACGGCGAAGTCGCGGTTGCCCTGCACGGTCATGCGCCCGCCCATCAGCACGCCGCCGGGCAGGTCGCCGCTGGCGAAGATGCCCAGGTCCATCGCCACGTCGTCGTCGGTGGAGATGGCGGTGAGGCTGCGGCCGATGCCCAGCTCCACCTCGGCTCCCAGGCGCACGTCCTCGGTGCCGCGCACGGCGTCCAGCGCGCGCCGCCGGTCGAAGTGCACGTTGCGCTGCCCGGCCAGGAATACGACGCGGACGTTGGAGACCGAGTCCAGCCCCGCCAGCCCGGAGTCCGCCGCGGGCAGCGGCGGGCGGCTGGGGTCGGTGGATACGAGGGCGCCGCCGCGCGGGTACGCGACCCAGTCGCCCGTGAACCCCAGCCCGAACAGCGTCAGGTTCCCGCGCTGGCCGATGCGCACCACGCCGCTGAGGTCGAACGAGCGCCGCCGCTGCGGGAAGAGGTACTGCTCCAGCCGGCCGTCGCGCGCGCGGTAGAACTCGAAGTAGTCCTCCTCGTGCGTGACCTGCTCGCGCACGGCGAAGCGGCCGGCCTCGCCGCGGAACGGGTACGCCAGCCGCTCCTCGGCGCTGAAGCCCACGGGCGTGCGCGCCACGCCCATGTCCAGGCGCAGGTGGCTCTTGAAGAGCTGCGGCGTGCCGTAGCTCGCGCCGTACACGCGCTCGTGGTGCGCCTCGCGGAAGAAGGCGGAGACGTGCTGGCCGGTGCCCAGCAGGTTGTCCTCGCGCAGCTCCGCGCCGCGCAGCCCCACCGCCGCGCCGGACTCCAGCTGCGGCTCCAGGCGGGTGGACCACTCGTCGCGCGTCTCCACGACCACGTGGTAGGTGCCGTCGGCCTGCTTGACCGCGAACACGTCCGCGTCGGCGATGAAGGCGGCGGAGCGGAGGACGCGCTCGGAGTCCTCCAGCAGCGCGGGGTCGTAGCAGTCGCCCTCGCGGAACAGCAGCTCGCGGCGGATCACGTCCTCGCGCGTGCGCACGTGCATGCGGTTCGCGAGCCGGTACGCCCAGTTGAAGCGCGGCTCCAGGTCCTGGCTGCCCACCTGGAACACCGAGTTGTTGTCTACGAAGATCTCGGAGATGCGCCCCGTCTCGCACACCACCTCGCCCGCCGCCGACGCCCATGCCGGGCGCGGCGCCGCGCCCGCGAGCAGGGCGGCGAACAGTGCGGGAAGCGTGCGGCGCGGCGAGAGGTGCAAGGGACCCGCTGAGGGGTGGGACGGCGGCTGGAACGCACGGCGGCCGGGCGGCTGTGCCCGGCTGCGGCGCGGCGATGCCGCGGATGTTTGTTGGTCGCAGAAAGAGCAATCTTCGCGCCCGGTGCCCCAAAGTCAAACGGCGCGGTTCCCGCCGCCAGGAAGCACGCCGTGGTTCCGGCCGACCGCCACCTGCAATGCCTTGCGTGTGTCTTCGCCGTGTGTGGCGGCGTGTCGGATTCGCACGTCGCGCGGGATGCCGGGATGGTATCGTGGGCGGTGGGGGTGCCCCCTCCCCCAGCCCCTCCCCCGCAAGCGGGAGAGGGGAGCTTATTCCACAGTGGGAGCAGGGGTTACGGGGTGCCAGGGCTCCGAGGGAGGCGGTGACGCCGAGGTGCGTCCCGATCCAATTCACCACGAGGCCGAGGTGGCGGTCGCAGCAGAGGCACATCGACAAACCAAGGCTCTGAAAGTTCGGTTCCCCATCTCCCATCCGAATAGCGCAAACCTCACCCCGCAAGCAGTTCTCCCCTCTCCCGCTTGCGGGGGAGGGGCCGGGGGAGGGGGCACCTCTCCGCAGCGACACCGCCTGGGCATCGCAGATCATCTCGGATTTCTTCGGGAGACGCGCCCCGGATCGAGTCTAGACCTCTCCCAGCCCGTACTCGGCGATCTTGCGGCGGAGGGTGTTGCGGTGGATGCCCAGGCGCTCGGCGGCGACCGTGAGATTGTTGCCCGTCTCGCTGAGCGCGCGCCGGATCATGCGGCGCTCCATCTCCTCCAGCGTGCAGAGGGGCACCTCGTCCGTCGCGGCGGGGCGGGCGGCGTTCTGCGGGCTGGCGACGTCGGCGGGAAGGTGCTGCGGGAGGAGGACGCTGCCCTCGGCCATCACCACCGCGCGCTCCATGGCGTTGCGCAGCTGGCGCACGTTGCCCGGCCAGTGGTGCGCGCGGAGCACGGTGAACACCTCCTCGGCCATCGCGCGGATGGGCCGGCCGTGCTCGCGGGCGTAGCGTGCGACCAGGTGCGACGCCAGGAGGTCCAGGTCCGCGCCGCGGTCGCGCAGCGGCGGCAGGTTCAGCGTGACGACGGCGAGACGGTAGAAGAGGTCCTCGCGGAAGCGGCCCTCGCGCACGGCCTCGGACAGGTCGCGGTTGGTGGCGGCCACGATCCGCACGTCGATGGGCACCGGCGAGGCGCCGCCCACGCGCTCGATCTCGCGCTCCTGGAGCGCGCGCAGGATCTTGCTCTGCAGCGCCAGCGACATGTCGCCGATCTCGTCCAGGAAGAGCGTCCCGCCGCTGGCGCGTTCGAAGCGGCCCACACGGCGGCCGATGGCGCCGGTGAAGGCCCCTTTCTCGTGCCCGAACAGCTCGCTCTCCAGCAGGTTCTCCGGGATGGCGGCGCAGTTGATGGCCACGAACGCGCCCCGCGCCCGCTTGCTGCGCGAGTGGAGCACCCGCGCCACCATCTCCTTGCCCGTGCCGCTCTCGCCGAGCACCAGCACCGTGGCGTCGCTGCTGGCGGCCTTGGCGATGGCCTTGAACACGCCCATCATGCCGGGGCTGGAGCCCACGATCACGCCCTCGTCCGGCACCTCGGCGGGGAGGGGGCGCATGCGCCGCACCTCCTCGATGCCGGTCACGATCTCGCGAACGCGCCCGCGCGGAAGCGGCTTGGCCAGCACGTCGTGCGCGCCGTGCCGGATCGCCTCCATCGCCAGGTCCATCGAGGGATGGCTGGTGAGCAGCACGACCGGGACGGCCGCGGAATCCTCGCGCAGCCGTCCCAGCAGCTCCATGCCCGCGCCCGAGAAGTCCGAGTCGAGCAGGATCAGGTCCCAGACGCCCGAGCCGAGGAGCCGCAGCCCGTCGGTGAGCCCCTGGGCGGCATGAAGCTCCGCGTCGTCCAGCTCCGGTTCGAGCGTTCGACCGACGCTTCGATCCGCGTCGAGTAGGAGAACCTTCAAGGGCAATGAGATGGGGGCGTGATGAGGGAAAGTCACGCGAATATACCACGCGCCCCACGGCCACGCAATCACGGAGCGCACCAGCGATGGTCCCGTTCCATGCGGTGCGGCGGCGCGCGCCCGTGCCCCAAAACGCGCGGGGCCGCGGCAAACCGCCGCGGCCCCGCGGCGGGGCTCCGGTGGGAGCCCCGCGCCCTGCATCCACCGTTACAGCGTGGACTTGTAGAGCAGCCGGTTGGGCGTGCCCGCGGGGTTGCCCGTGATCACGTTCGCGGTGGAGTTGTTGATGATCCAGCTCACGATCGTCGACGACGCGGCGTCGCCGAACGTGCTCTTGTACAGCGCGCCCACGGCCGCCGCGTGCGGCGAGGCCATCGAGGTGCCGCTGATGGTGTTGGTGCCGCCGTTGATCCAGGTCGAGGTGATGCTGGAGCCCGGCGCGTACACGTCCACGCAGCCGCCGTAGTTGCTGTACGTGGCGCGCGCGTCGGTGCTGGTGGAGGCCGCCACCGTGAGGGTGCCCGAGGCGCTGCCGGGCGAGGTGTTGCAGGCGTTCTGGTTCTCGTTGCCCGCGGCCACGGCCGTGAACACGCCCGAGTTGATCATGTTCGTGACCGCCGTGTTCAGCGACGACGACAGGCCGCCGCCCACCGACATGTTCGCCACCGCCGGGTGCACCGCGTTCACGCGAACCCAGTCCACGCCCGCCATGATGCCCGACACGGTGCCGCTGCCGTTGCAGTCCAGCACGCGCACGGCGCGCAGGGTCACGCCCTTGGCCACGCCGTAGGTGGACGAGCCGATGGTGCCCGCCACGTGGGTGCCGTGGCCGTTGCAGTCCGCGCCGCTGCCGCCCGCGTAGTCGTACACGGCCGATGCGCGGCCGCCGAACTGCGGGTGGCTGGCCTGGATGCCGGTGTCGATGATGTACACCTTCACGCCCGCGCCGTTGGACGTGTAGTTGTAGGTGCCGCTCAGCGGCCGGTTGCGCTGGTCGATGCGGTCGATGCCCCACGTGGCGCCCGACTGCGTGGTGGCCACGTGCATCACCTGGTCCTGCTCCACGTACTGCACGTTCGGGTCGTGGCGCAGCGCGGTGAGCTGGCCCGCGGTGAGCTGCACGGCGAAGCCGTTCATGGCGGCGGAGTACACGCGCGCCGGCTTGACGCGCGCGACGGCTGCGACCGAGCGCGCGTCGGCGCCCGGCTTGAGCGAGACGATGTACGAACCGGCGACCTCGCGGCCGGGGGCGGCGGCGAGGAGCGGGGCCGCGGCGCCGCCCTGGCGGGGGGCGACGGGCGAGGTCTGCTCGTCCGAGCAGGCCGCGGCGGCGATTGCGGCGGCGATGACCAGCAGGTGGCGGGCGTGGCGCATGGCGTCTCCTGTAACGAGGATGATGAGCTCGCGGCGCCGGAGAGGCCCGGCGCCGCCCATCCCTCTCCGCAGCGCGGCGGAGGGACGAACCCGAGCCTGTCTCTCCGCCGTCGTGAACGGCATTCATCCGGCCGCGGAATGGAGCCGCGCCTGGATCTCGCCGGGAAGAGGAGGGTCTCGAGTGCCCGGCTGAAAGGCACTTCACGGGCCATGGCGGCCGTTAGGTCAAACGGTTGTGCGTAATATGGATAGCGATGCGGTCTGTCGTATGACATGTTACCATTCTAGTGCACACCATCTGTTCCTGCACCGATCTGGTGCATCCCACTGACCGCAAACGAACCTCGTCAGACCGTTTCGGATGAGGCGGAAGGAAACAGTTGTATACGGATCGGCGGAAGATTGCGTCCGTTCGCATCGTCCCCCTCGATCCTCTGCCTTCGCCGTCCGTCGTATTGCATCCTTCGCCATCGGCCGATCATCTCCGTTCCGCTCTCCGAGATCAACATCCACACCCCGATCACCCGATCACCCGATCACCCGATGCGGTGCCCGATTCGGCGGGCAAGCGAAGGAGCCGCGCCCCCGGGGGGGACGCGGCTCCGTCTCGTTCAACCCTCGGCCGTCAGGCGGCCGGGGCGGGGACTACGGGTGCTGCAGCCACACGCTGTACGCGCCGCTGCCGCTGTAGGCGTCGATCTCCCACATGTAGTAGCCCGACGTGCCGGCGTACGAGATGCTCTCGGTGCTGGTGCTGCCGGCCGAGCTGGCCACGGTGACCCACGAGCTGCCGTTCCACTTCAGCAGGTACAGGTCGAAGTCGGTGCCCGTCGGGCCCTGGAGCCAGCCCTTGTGCGTGCCGCTCACGTTGCTCAGGTAGTACGTGCCGTTGGGCTGGTACGCCACGCCGGCCGCCGCCAGGCTGCCCGTGTACTTGGTGCAGGCCGTGCACGGGTCCGTGCCGCCGCCGGTTCCGCCGCCCGCCTCGACGGTGAGGAGGGAGGAGAGCAGCTTGTTGGGCGAGCCCGTGCCGATGCTCGTGAGGTGGTTGATGCTGGCGGTGCTCACGATGGCGCTGTGCACCGTGGCGGGGGTCGCGGTCGGGTTGCCCTGGAGGTACAGGGCGGCCACGCCGGCCACGTGCGGCGACGCCATGCTGGTGCCGCTGATGGTGTTGGTGGCGGTGGTGCTGCCCATCCAGGTCGACTTGATGTTGTCGCCCGGGGCGAACAGGTCCACGCAGGTGCCCCAGTTGCTGTACGAGGCGCGCGCGTCGGTGCTGGTGCTGGCGCCCACGACCAGGGCCTCGGTCACGTCGCCCGGCGACTCGGTGCAGGCCGAGACGTTGTCGTTGCCGGCGGCCACGGCGAACAGCGTGCCCGCCGCGATGGCGTTGCGCACCGCATTGCTCATGGTGGTGGAGATGCTGCTGCCGCCCAGCGACATGTTCGCCACGCTGGGCGACACGTGGTTGTTGGCGACCCAGTTCAGGCCGGCGATCACGGTGGCGTCGGTGCCGCTGCCGTTGCAGTCCAGCACGCGCACGGCCACGATCTTCACGCCCTTGGCCACGCCGTAGGTGGTGCCGCCCACGCTGCCGGCCACGTGCGTGCCGTGCCCGTTGCAGTCCACGCCGTTGCGCCCGTCGCCCACCGCGTCGAAGCCCACCGACGCGCGCCCGCCGAAGTCCACGTTCGCCGCGTTGATGCCGGTGTCCACGATGTACGCCGTGACGCCCGCGCCCGTGGGCGTGTAGGTGTACGTGCCGCTCAGCGGGAGGGTGCGCTGGTCCAGGCGGTCCAGGCCCCAGTCCGGGCTGGACTGCGTGGTGGTGGCGTGCACCTCGGCGTTCGGCTCGATGTAGTCCACCGCCGGGTTGTGCTGCAGCGCGTTGATCTGCCCCGCGTTCAGGTCGCCCGCGAAGCCGTTGATGGTGGCGCCGTACACGAACCGGGGGCTGGCCCCGGTGGCCGACGCGACCGAGCGGGCGTCGGCGCCCTGCTTCAGCACCACGATGTAGCTGTTGGGCACGACCTTGGCGTTGAACCCGGCCGAGAGCACCGGCGCGAGACGGCCCTGCGGGCGGGCCGACGGGCTGGCCGGGTTGGGGCTGCCGTCGGAGCAGGCCGCCGCGGCGGCGATCGCGCCGACGGCGAGGATGGGACGGAGGTGGCGCATTGGTTCTCCTTGCACTGCGGTGTGGATGGGGCCGAAAGGGAGCGGCGCCCCGCTGTTGGAGGAGGCTGCCACGCCATCACGGGCGGCAGGCTCCGGTGCCCGCCGCGAACGCCGGCCGTGCAAACGAGAAGGAACGGGGCGGAGGAGGAGGGGACCCGGATCACCCGGACTCCCCAGCCGCCGCTGCCCCTCAGCCCCCCCTCGTGCATGACTCGGTTCGGCAGCGGTAAAGGCATGGAGCGGACCAATCCGCACCAGCTTGGGTGAAGCTCGCAAGCTGCCACGTGGCAACGGATTGTGAAACTGGGCCCAACCGGCGTGTCAGAGCATTCTGGTGCGGGCGGCGGGCAGGCGCACCGTTCTGGTGCGCCACGTCCCACACCCGGACCGGCGGGTTCGGACGAACGGACGGGGCGAGGGAACGAATTGCAGGGGAGAGGTACAGATAGAGTGGTGTGGGGTGTGGGTCGGCGCGGACGGAGCGACTAGCATGCGGAGTGTCCCGTTGCGGCTGGACGGGGGCGTTCGTCTCCGCAGGTCCTGCTGTCCCCACCGAAAAGGAGGGCACCACCATGGAGGATCGAGCAATGAACCGCCGCCAGTTCATGTTGGCCATGTCCGCGAGCGCCGGGGCGCTCGCGCTGTCGGGCGGCATCCCCGCCGCGCTCGCCGC
>DASRQW010000233.1 GCA_035696245.1 Longimicrobiaceae bacterium
CGGGCTGAGTCGGCAGAGGTGCTTCAGGAGCTGCTGGAGTTCGGCGACCTCACCGCGGGCGAGGTGATGGTGCCGCGCGTGCACATCACCGGCATCCCGGTCGGCGCCAGCTTCGCGGAGGCGACCGCCATCATCCGCTCCGCCCCGCACACGCGCTATCCCGTCTATCGCGGCAGCCTGGACGACATCGCCGGGATGGTGCACGTGAAGGACCTCTTCCGCCGCCTGCGAAACCGGCGCGCGGTGCACGAGAACGACGCGCGCCCGGTGCCGTACGTGCCCGAGACGGCCACCATCGACCGCGTGCTGGCCGCCATGCGCGAGGCCCGCACGCAGATGGCGGTGGTGATGGACGAGCACGGCGGCACCGCCGGCATCATCACCATCGAGGACCTGTTCGAGGAGGTGGTGGGCGAGATCGAGGAGGGCAGCACGCACCCCGCCGAGGTGAGCCGGGACCCCGCGGGACGGCTTCTCGTCGCCGGCACAGTGCGCATCGAGGAGGTGGGCGAGGAGCTGGACCTGGTGCTGGAGCACGACGAGGTGGACACGGTTAGCGGCCTCATCCTCTCCCTCCTGGGCCGCCCGCCCGAGGTGGGCGACACGGTAACCTACGACGACGTCCGCTTCGAGGTCACCCGCGTGGAGGGGCACGGCGTGGGCGAGGCCGTCGTGGAACCCCTCCTCCGCCCCCGCGGCGACGACGACGTGCAAGGCGGTGGGGAGGGCGAGCGGCACTGAGCTGCTGGCCCTTCCTCGCGAGGGGATGCGCATGGCCGGACGGCGTCAAAACGTGTCGGTCGATGTGCCTCAGCCGAGACACTCCGGCGGGTGCGGGCGAGCCGGGAGGATGGAGATGTTCGGCCGGGACGCGGAGGATGCGTTCCGGCCGAAGCTCTTTCTGCGCAACCGGTTGAAAGCGCTCGCGCCACAGCATCTTCCGACGCGTTCCGGCGGCGGGGGATGAACGCTTGGCGTGTTTCGGGCACGGAACTTCCGTTAGCGCCGCGACTGCCGGCAGAACGAGTAGCAGAGGCCGGGACTCGGCAGGCGCCGGGCGCGGGCCGGTGAAGGCATAACTTTTCGGTGAGGAGCGGATGATGATTCGGATGCGTGCACGGGCGGCATGGGTGCGGCGGGCGCTCGCCGCGGCGGTGGCGGGAGCGGCGTTTGTGGCCGTTCCGGCGGCCGGGCAGGACCTGACGGCATACGCCACGGCTTCCATCGACGGCTACGACACCAACGTGCAGCTGGTGGGCGCCTCCGTTCGGCCGGGGGGCCTGGGCCTCCAGCCGGTGCTGGGCGTGCAGGTCTTCCACCTGGGCTTCAACCCGTCCGGTCCGGGCAGCGTGGACCGCTTCGGCGTGACGCCGTCGGTCGGCGCGTCGTACCGCATGCCCACGGGCTCGGTGGAGGCTCGTGTGGGCTACACGATCCAGAACGAGGACAACGGCCCCATCGTGGACGGGGCGGGCGGCAAGGACGGCTTCAACGTGGCCCTGCAGGGCAACTACTGGGGCACGGGCGGCGGGCCGGAGTTGCAGGGCATCGCCACCTACTCCATCTCGTCGGACTACACGTGGAACCAGGCGCAGGCCACCGTGCCCGTGGCCACGTACGGCACGCACGCCATCAAGGCGGGCGCCGAAGCAGTGTTCGAGAGCGCCACGAGCGGCCCGTCGTACCACGCCTACTCCGTCGGGCCGCTGGTGCGCGTAACCACCAGCAGCCACAGCAGCTTCGCGCTGAGCGGCGGGTTCAAGGACTCCAACACCCGCGCCGGCACCTGGTACGCCCGCGCCGGCTTCGTCGTCTACGGCATCCACCTGTAGAACTCGCCGCCAAGCACGCCGATCAGAACGCCGATCAGAACAGCGCCGCCTCGAGGATTCGGGGCGGCGCTTTCGTTTGGGGCGGGTCCGGGGATTGGGATGTGCGATCTCCGGGCGGTTTCGCGTGACGGGGGAGGGGCCCCCTCCCCCAGCCCCTCCCCCAAAACTGCCTGGGGGAGGGGAGCTTAAATCACGGTGGGGGTGAGGGTTGCGCGTTTGCATGTCGTCGCATCGAGACGGGGGGCGAGATCGCGACGCGGGAAGTTCCAGCTCGCGCTAAGGCACATGCCTGCAAGCAGTTATCCCCTCTTTCGCTTGCGGGGGAGGGGCCGGGGGAGGGGGCGTCTTTCCGCATGCGCCGCCCTTTCGCCTCCGCCTCGCATCTTCGATCACAAGTCGTACGAACGCCGCCCACCACGTCGGGTGGCGGGGGCACGGGGGGTGCGTATACCTTTCGCCATGCCTGCTCCGCGCGCGGACGGGCCGCCGATTCCCGCCGGGCGGGAGGGCGGACCCTCGATGCTGGACCTTGTGCGGCTCAGCCGCGACGTGGTGTTCCCCCCCGGCGGCGAGGAGCTGTACCGAAAGATCGCGCTGCTCACCGAGCTGCGCCCCGGCCAGGAGGTGTTCGACGCGGCGTGCGGACGCGGCGTCTCCACGCTCTTCCTAGCGGGCACGTACGGCGTGGACGCGACCGGGGTGGACGCCGACGCGCACCTCACCGCCCAGGCGGAGCAGCGCGCCCGCGCGGCGGAGCTGGACGGCCGCGTCAGCTTCCAGACCGCGGCGCCCGACGACCTGCCCTTCCGCGACGGCATCTTCGACGTGGCCGTGGGCGAGATCGGGCTTGCGGCGCTGGCCGACCCGGCGCGAGCGGTGCGCGAGCTGGTGCGCGTCACCAAGCCGCTGGGCTCGGTGGTGCTGGTGCAGCTCATCTGGACGGGCAACGTGGACCCGCACCGCCGCGAGATTCTGGTGCGGCACCTGGGCGCCCGGCCCATGATCCTGGTGGAGTGGAAGCAGCTGCTGCGCGACGCCGGCGTGGTGGACCTGCGCGTGGAGGACTGGTCCGACAAGCCGTCGCCCTTCCGCCCCACGGCGGGCGCGGGCGGCCCCTTCCCGGACTTCTCCGAGATCTTCACGCTACGGGAGCGGCTGGGCATCCTGTGGCGCGCCCTCAAGCGCTGGGGCTGGCGCGGGGTGCGCGGCGCCGTGATCCGCGAGCGCGAGGTGCACCGCCTGCTCACCCGCGAGCGCGCCCTGGGCCTCTCCCTGATCGTGGGCACCAAGTGGCCCGGCGCCGAGCCCTGATCCACATCTCCCGACCCCACTCAACCCGACCCGACGAACCATGGCCGTAGTGGAAGAGACCGTCTCGCTCACCGCCCAAACCGTCGCGCGCATCCAGGATGAGCTGCGCGCGCGGGGCCTGGGCGGCTGGCTGCTGTACAGCTTCAGGGCCAACAACGCGGTGGCGAGCGAGATGCTGGGCCTGCCCGCCATGACGCGGCGCTGGTTCGTCTTCATCCCCGCGCAGGGCGGGCCGGTGGCGCTCACACACCGCATCGAGCAGCAGCCGTGGACAGGGTGGATCGGCGAGAACCGCCCGTACCTGAGCTGGCGCGAGCTGGAGGCGGGGCTGGCGGCGCTCGTGGGCGGGGCGGGGAAGGTGGCGATGGAGTACGAGGCGGGAGATGCGGTGCCGTACGTGGACCGCACGCCGGCCGGCGTGATCGAGATGGTACGCGCCGCCGGGGCCGAGGTGGTCTCGTCCGGCGACCTGGTCTCCACCTTCTACGCGCGCTGGAGCGACGAGGGGCTGGCCGGCCACCGCCGCGCCGCCGTGGTGCTCCAGGAGACGGCGCTGGAAGCCTTCCGCCGGATCGCGCGCGCGGTGCGGGACGGCGGCGCGCCCACGGAGCTGGAGATCCGCGAGTGGGTGCAGGGCGAGCTGCTGCGGCGCGGGCTGAACGTGGGCGGCGACACCATCGTGGCGGTCAACGGCAACGCCGCGAACCCGCACTACGCGCCCACGCGCGAGCACCACGCCGCGATCCACGAGGGCGACCTGGTGCTCATCGACCTGTGGGGCAAGGAGAACGAGGAGTCGATCTACGCCGACCAGACGTGGATGGGCTACGTGGGCGCGGAGGTGCCCGAGCGGCTGCAGAAGATGTGGGAGGCCGCGCGCGACGGGCGCCTCGCCGCCTGCGAGCTGGTGCGGTCGCGCTGGGACGCGGGCGAGGCCGTGGCGGGATACGAGGTGGACGACGCCTGCCGCGCGGTGATCGTGGAGCGCGGTTGGGGCGAGAATTTCATCCACCGCACCGGGCACTCCATCGACCGCGAGCTGCACGGGTCCGGGCCCAACATCGACAACCTAGAATCGCGCGACACGCGGGCGCTGATCCCGGGCGTGGGCTTCTCGGTGGAGCCGGGCATCTACCTGCCGGGCGACGTGGGCTTCCGCACCGAGGTGGACGTGTACATGGGCGAGAACGGGCCCGAGATCACCACCCCGCACCCGCAGACGGAGCTGTTCGCGCTCCTGGCGCCGGGCTTCGCGCCGTGAGCGAGCACGATGGGCTTCCCCCCTCGGCTGCCGAGCGCGCCGACTCGCACGCCGAAGAGTCGCTGCGTGAAGGGCCCACCGAGCACCTGGCTGCCGAGCCGCCGCCGGAAGTATCTGTCGCGCAGGCGCTGCCGTCCGCGCCGGGCCTGCGCACGCTGCTGGCCGTCGTGCCGGTGGAGGCAGAGGGAACGCCCGCCTGGGACGCGGCCGATGCGCGCCTGGGCGTGACGCTGGTGCCGTACCGCGACATCGCCGCGCTGCTCTGCCCGGCATCGGCGGTGGGGGCGACGGGGACGGAGGACGTGAAGGCGCGCCACTGGGAGGTGCACCGCGCGCTGCTGCGCGGCACGGTGGTGCCCGCCCCCATCGGCGTCACGTTCGCGAGCGACGGCGACGTGGAGAAGTTCCTCACCGAGGCGTACGGCACGCTCAAGGGCGCGCTGGCCCGCGTGGAGGGCCGCTGGGAGTTTCGCCTGCACGTGGACCTGACCGAGGCGGGGCTGTCCGAGTCGCTGGCGCTGGACCTGGTGACGCACATCTACGCCGAGCTTCGCCGCACCGCGCACGCCGCGATCCCGTTCCAGCGCAAGGGCGGGCGCCGCCTGCTGAGCGCCGCGTTCCTGGTGGATCGCACGGGCTCGGTGGCGTTCCAGGACCGCGTGGAGGAGCTGGGGCGCGTGAACGGCGCGCTCGCCATGGACCTCACCGGCCCCTGGCCCCCGTACGACTTCGTGCAGATGCACGGCTGACGGCAGATGCACGGCACAAGACGAAGAGGCCCGCGAATCCATCGCGGGCCTCTTCGTTTTTGGGGAAGATTGTCGGCCGATTCGGGAGATGCGATGCGGCGGCGGTATCACGCGGCATCCGGAGCATCATCGCGTCCGAACCGCGGGAGCACACGCACGTGCTCCCCTCCGGAAGGGTGGTCGCTCGATGCGAAAATCTCCCCGACGGTAGGGGACGACCTGCGTGTCATCTGTTCCAACTAAATCTCGCAACGGTATAATACCGGACGCGTTCGGTGGTTGCGAACTCCTGACCAGGGGAACAGATGAGCGTCGATCCAGAGGCGAAGGAGCGCGCCTCGACGATTGGAGAGGTCGAGGCGT
>DASRQW010000234.1 GCA_035696245.1 Longimicrobiaceae bacterium
GACTCGACCGCGAGGGCGGCCGGGTCCAGCACGAAGTTGCGCATCGTCCGTCCTTCGGTGTGGGTGTTCTCGCTCGCGGAGGGCGGCCGCGTACGGCCGCCCTCCGCCCGTCAGCGGGTCAGGCGCACAAGTACGGCGCGAACCCGGCCAGCTCGCCGCCACCGCCGCAGAACTGCGCGGTCTCCGGCGGTGAGGCGCCGCAGGTGCCGCCGAAGCTGTAGCCGCACTGCTGCCAGCTCGTGTCGTTGGTGCACTCCAGCCCGGTGGCCGGGCAGGTGTCGGTCTCCACGCAGATGCTCGTGTACACGCAGTCGGCCGAGATGCGGGGCACGATCTGGCCGTTCACGGTGCCGCGGCGGTCGCGGCGTGCGTCGGACGTGGCGAACGTCTCCACCTGCAGGTCGTCCAGCTTCAGGTTCAGCTTCTTCATCCGGCCCTCCCCAGGTTTGCTGTGAGTGCGGCCTCCAGGGCCGCGCGCGGAGCCGCGCCGCGCCGCCGAATGCGGCACACCGTGGCTTCCGGTGGGATCCCGCGGCATCGGAGCCGCGGGTTGCGCCGGGTCAGACGCAGGCCGAGCAGCGGGCGGAGAACTGCTCGGGGATGCAGCCCATCTCGGTATCCATCATCGCCCCCTGCGTGCAGATTCCCGTGTACACGCAGCCCTCCAGCAGCGTGTAGCCGCACTCCGGGTCAGAGAGCCAGCACTCGGCGCTGTCGATCGGCACACCCGAGTCGTCGCCGGCCTGGCCCCGGACCGTGCCGAGCCGACCGCGCCGGGCTGCACTCGTGTTGAACGACTCCACCAGCAGCTCGTCCAGCTTCAGGCTCAGCTTCTTCATCGGGACCTCAGGGAGGGTGGATGGGAGCGGCGAAACGGCAGGGAGACGACGAAGCCGCACACGTCTCGAAGGACGGCGCGGCTTCCCGGGCCTACGCGCGCATGCTTTCCCTGCGCCGACACGTACACGAGCACCGCCGCGCATCCGCGGGGATGCCGCGGAGCGGGGACGGCGTCGTGCCGGCGCGGGCGGGGAGGGGAGAGATGCGCATCTACCGATTCTTCTCGTGAATTGACAGGGCTGCTCGCCGCGCCCGTCCGCGGCCGATGCAAGGCTCAGCCCATGAACTGGAGCAGCGGCGGCGCAAGATGCGCGGCCGGTGTCCGAGCCACGCCGCCGTTCGACGCGCGGCGAGGCTTGGGGTGCGCCGGCGGACTATGTCGCGGCGGAGGCCATGGACGGCTCGTAGTCCACGAAGCCGGCGCGGTACGCCTGGCGGAGCTGCTCCAGCACCTTCTGCTCCAGCCACGCGCGGTCCGGCGCCTGCGGGCCCGAGACCACGTCGGCCACGCGGCCCACCACCTCGTCGAGCGTGGCCGGCGCCTGCACCGCGTCCAGCACGATCGCGGCGAACGGGCTGAGTCGCCGGGTGGCGACCTTGCTGCCCTGCGCCACCAACAGGAAGAACACGTCGTCGCCCTCCGGCTCCGGCCCGCGCTGCTCGTCCGCCAGCCACGCGTCCCAGTCGCCCTGCGTGTGCACGACGCGCGCGCGCGGGGAGAGCGAGAGCGTGACCTCGCTCCACGGCACCTCGTCGTCCGGGGCGCGGGCCAGGGCGTCCAGCAGCTCCGCCGTCCAGTCGGTGATGGAGCGCGCCAGCTCGAAGCGGCTGCGGTCCAGGCGGAAGGCGTCCTGCAGCCGCTCGTTCCCATCTTCCGTGCGCCGCACCAGCGCCTCGTACGCCTCCACCGCCACGGAGCGCTCCGGCCCCCGGTCCTCGCGGCGCGGCGGCAGCTCGACGTCCGCGTCCTCGCCCAGGGCCGCGAACAGGCGCAGCGTCTGCCCGAAGTTGCGCTCCACCGTCTCGCGCCGTGCCTCCTCGTACTCCGCGTCCGGCTTCGGCCGCCGCGGCTCGCCTTCGGGCGTGACGAGGAGGATGGAGGGAACGTCGCGCGAGTGCAGGCGCAGGTAGAAGTGGCCGATGCCCGCCTCGCCCAGCAGCAGGCCGGGGTCGCTCACGCCTCCCAGCGTGCCGCACGGCCAGGGCTGGCCCTTGGCGGGGAAGGCCTCCCACCCCTGGCGCCCCGCCTCTTCGGCCGGGCGGCGCAGCTCGGGCTCGCCCAGCAGTTCGGCGGCCACGAGCAGCGTATCGGAGTTGCCGCCCTTCCCATGGCAGAGCGAGTAGTTGTACTTCATGTCCGCCAGCGTGGGCAGCGTGGCGCCGATGGCCGCGCGTGCCTCGGCCAGGTACACCGGGTCGCCCGTGAGCTGGTACGCCCGCAGCCGCGTGAGCCCGATGCCGGGCGCGCCGTGGCACCAGGCGCTCATGTAGCGCAGCTGGTAGGCGGGGAAGCCCGCCTCGGCCATCAGCTCGCGAAGCTCGTCCAGGCGTCCGGCCTGGAGGAACTCGCCCAGCTCGGCGTGGCGGAAGTCCGGCCAGTTGCCCAGCTCCGGCGACAGGAAGGCGCGCTCGTACAGGAACGCCTGCTCGGCTGCGTGCAGGAAGCGCCCCTCGCCCGTGGCGTCGAACAGCTCCAGGAAGGCGTGCGCCGGGCCCGCCGCCCCGTGCGCGTATCCGCACAGGTTGCGCGCCGAAGACGAGCGCATGGTGCCCCACGACCAGCCCTCGGGCTCCTTGTCGGCCTGCGCGATCAGGTTGTCGCCCAGCCGCCGCGCCAGGCCCATGGCCAGCTCCCGGTCCACCGTCCCTGCCATCGCCATCCGCAGCAGCGCGGGGATGGCCCCCGCCGCGCCGCCGATCACGTCGATGCCCGCATCCTCCGCCTCGTGCCCCACCAGCGGCTCCAGCAGCGCCTCGGCGCGGTCGCGCAGCTCGGGCACGCCCAGCAGCTCCGCGGCGCGGGTGGCGGCCAGCGCAACGCCCACGCGGCCGGCGTGCAGCCCGAACGCGTTCGCCGGCAGCTCGTCGCCCTTCGCCAGCGAGTAGCGGATGCCGCCCTCGGCGGCGCGGGCCACGTCGGCGCCGCCCGCCTGGCCGTACAGCTCGGCCAGGAAGAGGCCCATGCCCGCCGTGCCCTCGTACAGCGCGGCCCCGGCGGTGGCGGGGACGGCCAGGCGCAGCATGGGCTGCTCGCGGTCCGGCGCCATGATGGTCCAGGTGCAGCCCTCCTCCTGGCCCCACTCCGCGCTGGCCACCATGCGGGCGCCGATCTCCTGCGCCGCGCGGAGGAAGAGCCCGTCGTCGGGCGGCTGCGGGGCTGTGCTCTGTTCGCTCACGCGTTCACGGCTCGTTCGGGGTGGATCGGGGGGATGGGGATCGGTCCGTCACGCTCGGGCGGAGCGCATGTCGCCGGACGCCTTCGCCGCGTCCGGGGAGATGCGCCGCGCCGTCAGCAGATGTGGCCGGCCTGGCTGCACGGGGAACAGTCGGTGTAGAACTCCGTCCCGCCGCCGCAGGCCGCGTCGCAGGTCCCGTTGCAGCTCGCGCCGGCCGTTGCGCAGGCGCCGGTGTTGCAGGCGCATTCGATGGATGCGCGCGTGTTGCACACCTCCACGCTGGCGCAGCCCGGGCCCACCAGCGTGACCTGGCCGTGCACCGTGCCCACCCGCCCGCGCCGCGCGTCGTCCGTGGCGAACGACTCCACGACCAGCTCCTCCGGCTCCAGCTTCAGCTTCCGCATCGGTCGGCTCCTCGAATGTCGGGTTGCGTGGATGCGCGCGCAGGTCTCCCCCGGCTACGCGCCGGTCTCCTCCGCCGCGCCGGCGGCGGCCGCGTGGGGCGCCTGGCCCAGCGCGCGGGAGATCAGGTACGCCAGGTACGACTCCTCCTGGATGTTCACGCCCAGGCGGTTGCTCATCATGTGCACGTAGCTGGGCACGATCATCTGCACCGCCTGCTCCCAGGTGAGCGCGGTCTCGCCGCGGCTCACCTGTCCGGCCTCGGCCAGCGTGCGCAGCCGGTCGCGGATCTCCAGCAGGTCGTCGTGGTAGCGGTCCAGGGTGTCCGAGAGCGGGTCGCCCTCGTCCAGGCGCTCCCACACGTCGTCCACGTAGCGCGTGAGGTTGGCCGCCTGCGCCTCGAACCCGCTGTCGAAGGCACCCAGCCAGGCCGAGCGCGCCTCCTCGTCGGGCACCAGGGTGCGCAGGTAGTTGGTGCCGTACGACCGCCCGAACTCCGCGCCCGCCTTGCGCGTGCCGGAGAAGACGTGCACGGTGATCACCATGGCCAGCAGGCCCTTGCCCAGGCGCGACGAGCGCTCGCCCGGCTTGGTCTTGTGCAGCAGCGCCATGGCCGCGTCGCTGGAGCGCTCGAAGAACTCCTCGGCGAGCCCGATGGCGTGCGGCCCGCCGTAGCGGTCGGTCTCCGGCTCGTACGCCACGTTCGCCACGTGCGTCATCGCGCCCTCGCCGCTGAACACCGGCTCGGCGGGCAGGCCCTCGCCCACGTCCGGGTACAGGGAGGCGGCGTGCGCGCGCAGGGCAGGCGCCACCTCGCGCTCCAGCACGTCCGGCGCGCCGTGCAGGCGCAGGCGCACGTGCGAGCCGTGCTCGCTGTAGCGGATGAAGAACCAGGCGTCGATCCAGCCGCGCTCCTGGCACCGGCGGACGAACGGCTCCACCACGTCCAGGATCACGCGGTCGCACGCGCCGTCGTAGATGGGGCCCGCGAAGTACAGGTACTCGCTCAGCCAGGCGCGCTCGTCAGACTGCCGCGGCATGCTCCTCCTCGCCGGAAAGCGCCTGGGCGGGGTCCATCTCCGTGCCCTCGGGGAAGTTGACCTGCATCACCATCTCGGTCGCGTATGCCTTGCCGTCCAGGCGCGACAGCGCGTCGCGGTCCGGCAGGCGCTCCTCGAACACCACGTTGTAGTGCTTCAGGTTGGCCGCCATCTTCCCCAGCAGCCCCACCAGCAGCGGGTTGGCGAAGTCCATGAACTGCGGCTTGTGCAGGTCGCGCGAGCCCGCGGTCTTCGGCTTCTCGGGCTTCTTCTCGCCGTCCTTCTCCTCCGAACCGGCCTCGCCCTCGCCCTCGGCCGCGGCTTCGGCGGGCGCCTCGGCCTCGGCCGCAGGGGCCTTCTCCTCCGCCTCGGCGTTCTCCTCGGGCGCCGGCACCGCGTCCATGCCGGCGTTCATCGCCGCGTCCTGGCCGGCGTCGGCCTCGGCCGCGTCGCCGGGCTTGCGCTGCGACGGGTCGGGCAGGGGGATGATGCGCAGGTAGCTGCTCTCCGGCAGGCCGTTCTCCATGCGCCAGCGGTTCGCGCGGATGAAGAAGGCGCTCGCCGTCTCGTCCGCCGCGCGCTGCGGGAACAGCTCCTTGGGCACCTGCCACCGCCGCCGCGCCAGCACCACCCGCCCCTCCACCGTGATGCGCGGCCGGTACGAGATCACCGGAGGCTCCGCCGGCTTCTCGTCGGCCGATTCGGCATCGGGAGATGCGGGACCGTCGGGAGATGCGGCAGCGTCGGCATCCACAGCAGGCTTCGCATCTTCCGCGGAATTCGCATCTTCCGGCCTCTCCGCCGCCGGCACATCGCCATCCGCCGATGCAGCCTGTTCATCTACCGAGCCCGCCTGTTCATCTACCGAATCCACCTCGGGGGATGCGACAACCTCCGCAGCATCCGCGGCCGATACCGCTGCTTCCGGCGCGCCGGCCGACGGGGCGTCGGGCGAGTCGGGAGATGCGGCCTCGGGCGGCGAACCGGCGCCGATCACCGCGGCCACCGTCTCGTCGGGCGCCTCGGAGCGCGGCTTGGAGGTGGGCGACTCGGGCAGGCTGGGGCCGAAGGTGACCGGCGGGGTGAAACGCGACAGGAGCTGGTACAGCGGCGGGCGCATGCGCGGGTTCAGGAAGCCCAGGTCGACCGGGACGACGCGCTTGCCCGTGGGCGCGTGGCGCAGGCAGAGCGCGAACGCGTCGTCCGGGTCCGGCTCCACGACCAGCGCGGAGCTGCGCAGCTGCTCGTCGGCCGCGCCGCTCTCGCCGGTGGGGTAGCTGATCTCCCAGCGCAGCAGCGGCGGGTGCAGGTTGGCGTTGAACTGCGCGTCGCCGCAGATCTCGGCCAGCAGCTCGCCGGTGAGGCCCTCGTTCTCCGCCCGCACCTGCTCCACCACCTCGTCGGGCAGCATGTACAGGAAGCGCGAGAAGTACTTGCCGTAGCCCGCCGTGTAGCTGCCGCCCTGCAGCAGGATGGCCGCCTCGCCGCCCGGGCCGGGCACGATGGACGTGAACGAACTGACCGAGCGGCACACCGCGCGCTGCGGCTCCACGCCCGTCAGCGCCTCGTCGACCTCGGCCAGGGAGATGCTGACCTCCTCGGCGTCCTGCGCCTCGCGCCACTTGGCCTGGATGGCCTCGGCGAGGCGGGCGCGCGCCTTCTGCTGCGTCTTGATGAAGTCGAGCTTGAACGGGTTGCCCACGTCGTAGCCCTTCACCTCCTCCAGGCTCACGCCGGCGCGCAGCTTGTGCTCCTTCTCCACGTGCGACTTGAAGTGCTCGCGGTAGAACTCCTCGTAGAACTGGAGCAGCGGCACCGCGCGGGCGCCCTTCTCGGCATAGTACGTGTCGAAGAAGTGCCGCATGGTCGCCTGCTCCGCGCGCGGCCACGCCAGGCGCGACGTCGATCGCGCCCACTCCACGAAGGTGTCCACCGCGCGCAGCACGCCGGGGGTGAGCGGCACCTGCGCGCTCGCGTCGGCGGTGGCGTCCTCGTAGAACGGCATGTCCTTGCGGATCTTGCCCTTGACCTCCATCGCCTCGAGCGCGGCGGCCACCTGCGCGTGCACCTCCTCGATCAGCGCCGCGCGCTCGTCCACCGGCGCCGTCGCGTACGCCTCCGTCCGCTCGCGAACCGTGGCGAGCAGCGCGGAGGCCTGCCGCGCGTGGTCGTCGTCCATCGCGTCCAGCAGCGCGCGGAAGGGGATGTCCCAGTCGGCGTCCTGCTCGCGGATGCCGGTGTGGAAGCGCAGAAAGCCGATCTCGATCAGCTTGCCCAGGTACGCCTCGGCCTCCTCGGTGGTCGCGTCGATCTGCGGGTCGCCCGTGAGCGCCGCCACCAGCGCGCCCAGCGTGGGCCGGTCGCCCTCGCGGAAGATGCCCAGGATCAGCTCCAGCACCTCGTTGGGCGGCACGCGCTGGAACACCTCGCGGTTCTCCACCGAGGTGAGGAAGACCAGGCGGCCGGCCTCGGTGCGCAGCGTGGGGTTGGGCTCCACCACCAGCGCGCTGCGCACCGCGGGCCGCAGCTTCAGGTGGTCCAGCAGCACGCCGTACAGCACCTTGTTGATGCGGGCGAAGCTGCGCTTGGCGCCCACGTCGCCTTCCAGCCGCATCAGCTCGCCGCCGGCGTCCGCGTCGCCCGCGGGCACGAAGGTGCCGGGGATCACGGCGCAGAACGTGGAGAACGGCGTGGCCTTCATGGCCGTGCGCGTGAAGTAGCGCAGCATCCCGCGCTCCGTCTTCTCCTCCTTGCCGCTCAGCGAGCCGCCGCCCGCCGCGTACCGCTGGAGCGACCCGTACAGCGAGCGGCTGCTCACCAGCAGCCCCTTCCGGAAGTCCTCGTTGCGCAGCAGCTCGCGGAAGCGCCCGCGCAGCTCGGCCGTCTCCTCGCCGTACGCGCGCTCCAACTCCGCCAGCGCGGCGTCGCGGCGCTCCAGGGCGGCGTTGAAGGCGCGCGCCTCGGCTGCGTCGGCCGCGGGCAGCAGCGCGCAGGCGGCGTCGAGCGGCTGGGCGGGCAGCGGGCGAAGATTGTAGAGGTCGCGCTTGAGGCGAAGGAGCAGGTTGCGCGCGGGCCGGTCCGCCGCGGCGCCGATGGCGGGGAAGAGCAGGGCGGAGATGCGCTCGCGGCCCTCGGCCAGCTCCGCGTCCTGCGCCGCCAGGCCGCCCAGCAGCTCCATGGTGCGGTGCGCGCGCAGCGCCTCCACGCCGTCGGTGGGCGCGCCGCCCACGCGGCAGACGAAACGGCTTACGAGGCGGTCGGCCTCGCGCCCGGGTACGTCATCCTGCCACGGCTCCATGCTCACTGCGCGCGCTCCGCTGTGCTGGGGATGGGGTGCTGCGGAGAAATACTGACGGAAACCGGAATTCCGCCGAGACGTGCCGAAGGCCGCGCGGAGAGTGTTTCCCCCGCGCCGCCCGGTGCTGTGCGGCTGCTACGGGCTGCCGCCGCACACGCTGTCATCTTGCTGGCGTGAAATACCTTTCGTCCGATTTTAACGGCGCCCCGCCGGACCGCGCAACCCCCGCCCGCGCTTCCTCGCGCCCGTGTGCGCGACCCCGCCCCGCCACCTCACCGTAACCTAAACACTTGGCGCCAGCCTCCCCTGCCGCCCGCGTCCCAATCCACTCCGCCCCCGGCCAGCCGATGTCCTCCGGCCGCCTCTCCGGCTGCCCGCGTGTCGTAGATCACACCGTGACTCCGTACGGAAGCGCGGGCAGGGACAGGGCCCGGTGCGCGCGCACCGAGCCTTCATCTCGTCCACTCCCGCGCGAAAAGGCTCTCGCTGCTCTTCTGGAGGCTCGCCGGCGAACTCCCGCTCGGTCCGGGCCGCGAGCTCCGGAGACAAGCACGCCAGCACGTGCACCGAGCTGTCGATAAATCGTAGTGCATCTGCGCTTCGACAGGGATCGTATCAATCGCCCGCGCCATCTCACCAGCGTTTTCCCGCGAGCTCACCAGCCCGAGCGCCGCCGCCGGCTCCTGCTCGGTGAACAGCGCCAAGTAGTTGCGATCATCCGACCTGAACGCGTTTGCGATGAAGTGTGTGTGACCGGCTGAGGCAGCTCGCCAACGAGAGATCTGCGAGTTCGTGGCGGCGGTGGAAGCACGAACCGCCGCCCCGCATCAGTCGCAGGGCGGCGGTTCGCGTCTCGGCCACGGGCGATGCTCAGGCGGCTGGCGGGGCCGGGGAAGCGATGCGCCGGGCGTGCTTGGCCACCAGGGGCAGCTCCCACTCGCTGCCGCCGTACGCCTTGACCATCAGCACGATCCAGAGCACGAACAGCGCGAACCCGGCGAACATCCACGCGATGGCGGCGAGCACGGCGACGATGGCCCCCAGCACCGGCACGAACCCGATGATCGTGAGCGCGATGGAGAACGCGATGCTCGCGACGAACAGGCCCAGCCACAGCACCGTGGACTGCGCGGCGTGGAAGCGGACGTACTGGTTCTCCTTCTCCGTGGCCAGGAAGAAGATGCCGGTGAGCGGCCCCAGCGCGTACGCGACGGCGCCGGCGACGTTGGGGGCGAGCCCGGACTGCGTCGTGGTGGTGGTGGGAAGCGTCTCGGCCATGGTCGTCTCTCCGTGCGAAGGGAGCGTGCCCCGGGCCGGACGGCGCCGGGGATGGGGAAGGCGGAGATCTGGGGTGTGCCGCGTTGCCCACCGCGCATGGGCATCGAGGGTGAGCGCGGATCGTGAGTGGGTTGAGGTTGCAACTATGCGTCGCGGGCACCGCCGGGGCAAGAGTCTCGTAAACCTCTGTCGTCGCACGCGATGAACGGCGATGCGATCGAGCCTATTCGCGCCCGCCGTGGCAGCGATAGTCGGAAGGTTCGCGGACCCGGGCGGAGGCGCGGGGGGGGGGTGCCCCCTCCCCCAGCCCCTCCCCCGCAAGCGGGAGAGGGGAGCTTATTCCACAGCGGCGTCGCGGTTTGCGCTGGCCGCGGGCTCCGAAGGTGAGGTGCGATGGACGGGAAGGCGACGCGTCTCGATCAGGCGGCAATCCAGAACGAGCAGACTCATCGCACCCACCGTGATATGGGTCGAACACGATTCGGCCTTGACCGCCCCTGCCGTCTCCGCAGTCCGCCGAAGCGAGTTAACCGTTTACACTGCAAGCAGTTCTCCCCTCTCCCGCTTGCGGGGGAGGGGCCGGGGGAGGGGGCACCCCCCAGCACGCACCACCCTCCCGAGCACCGCGCTTCACCCGCCTTGCACCACGCCGTCCGGAGCGGCCGGGACGGACGCGGAAGCCGAGGGCCGCCGTCCGCGCGAAACGGCGATCTGGAGCATCACGATGGCAACGAGAAGCAGAACGGGGAAGAGCAGCAGCGCGCCTATCGTTGCACCATAGCCATAGCCCCACGCGCGCTGCTCGCCCAGGCCCCTCGTCACCAGATCGGGCACCAGGGCAAGCCCCGCCACCACGCAAGCGGCGTACACGATGGAGAGCACCACGCCCGGAATCAGCCCCCATGCGGCCGAGTGCCCGCGGCGGCCCAGCCACCGCCCCGTCGCACGGCCGATCCACAGAAGCAGGACCATGGCCGCGAGAGAGGCGAGGGCGAGGAACGCCCACAGCGGCAGTGCCGACGGCACCGGTGCGCGGGCGGTGAGCGCCAGCGCGTCCGCAGGGAGCGTGCGCCACGCGCCGACGAGCGCATCTCCCTGGCGGCGGAGCGCGGGCGATGCGGCGGCGGCCCACCCGGCGGGAAGCTCCACGCGCACGTCCAGCCCGCCGAAGCCCGCCCACTCGCGCGCGGGCGCAAGCACGTATGCGAGCTGCCAGTAGCGCGCGGGCGAGCCAGCGGAGTGCGCCGTGGGCTGCGCGCGGTAGCGCACGCGGATCTCGTGCGGGCCGGGAGCGAGCGGCACGTCGAAGGTGAAGGTGCCCTGCGCGCTCGTCTCGTAGCTCAGCGCATCGCGGCCGTCCAGGCCGGGCGTAGCCGGGGGCGGGCGCCAGCTGGCCGGCAGCGGGCCCGCGTCTTCACGGGCGGCGGAGATGGCGCGGCCGTCCAGCCACACGCCCGTGCCGCCGTCGGTGAGGGCGTCGGCCACGAACAGCAGGTGAAGCGTGTGCGCCGGCCCGGCGTTGCGCACGCGGTAGGTGGCGCTCACCAGCGCGGGCTGCGACTTCGCGAGCGGGCGCAGGTCGATGGCCAGGCTCTCGTGCTCCACCGTCACGGTCTCCAGCCCGCCGGACGGCTCGCCCAGCCGGTCGCCCGCGCGCACCGGGTTCGCCATGTTCGCCCGCCCCGCCGCCGGCACGACCAGCGCTGCGAAGACTGCGAGCAGCGCGTAGATGCGCGTCCGGAGAGATGCACGGCGGTTCGTCCGAGTCGTTTGCATGAGGATCGGGATTGGAGATGCGGCGCGGCGGCGAGGATCAGCGTGTCAGGAGATGCGCATCGGCCGATGAGCCCTCGGTCGGCGGATGAAACAGCCATGATCGTCATCCGATCGGGAGATGCACATCTACCGATATTCGCGCCGTGCCGGAAGATGCACATCCGCCGGACGGCCCGAACTGCGGGGAGTTGCTTCTCTGCCGATGCGCGGCGGTGTTGGACGCGGTGGATGCGGATCAGCGACGATCGTGCGGGTGGGAGAGATGGATCCCCGCGTATCTACCGTTTGCGCAGCGAATTTACCGTGTCCGCAATGGTGGATGGAGCGGGCCGGAGCCGCCACGCATCCACCATCATCCCCTCGCAGGCCGCCTGCGCCTCCGCACGCGTGGACGCGAGCACGACGAGCGCCCATGTACACGGGCAACGAGAGCGAGGTGTGAACGCGACCTTACGGCCGAGAAGCGCCGTACATCATCGCTGTCGATACTGAGGTCGCGGCCGGGCGATGATCCGCCCGACGAGAGGAAGAGGCGCCGGAGGACGGAGCGATGCAGCCGCGCCGCCTCCGGCCGACGTCCGTCAGGGCACCGGCATCTCCATGGTGGGCAAGAAGCGCGGCGGGCGGCGCATCTTCGTGGCCTGCTCGTACGCGTACGCCAGGCGGATGAGCGTGGGCTCGCTCCACGCGCGGCCGATGAACGACAGGCCCACCGGCAGCCCGTGCGTGTACCCGGCGGGCACCGTGATGGTGGGGTAGCCCGCCACCGCCGCGGGCGTGCTGCTGCTGCCCAGGTAGTGGTCGCCCAGCGACAGGTCGGTCACGTTGGGCGGGTTGCTGGTGGGTGCGATGATGGCGTCCAGCCGGTGCGCCGCCATCACCGCGTCGATGCCCTCGGTGCGCGACAGGCGGCGGCACTTCTCCAGCGCGTCCACGTAGTCCTTGTCGGTCAGCGGGCCCTTGGCCTGCGCCATCTGCATGATCTCCTGCCCGAAGTACGGCATCTCGGCCGCGGCGTGCGTGCGGTTGAACTCCATCACGTCCGCCAGCGTCTTCACCTTCGAGGTCGGTCCGCGTTCGGCGAGGTAGCGGTTCAGGTCGTCCTTGAAGTCGTAGAGGAGGACGGTGAACTCCGCGTCGTCGTACTCGCCCAGGTGGGGGATGTCGGCCGGGTCCACGATCTCGGCGCCGGCGCGGCGGATGGCATCGACCGCGGCGTCGAACAGGCTGTCCGTCTGCGCGTGGTAGCCGGTGACCTTGGCCCGCGCCACGCCGATGCGCGCGCCGCGCAGCCCGTTGGCGTCCAGGAACTTCGTGTAGTCCGCCTCGACATGCCCTTCGGCTGCCGACGTCGCCGGGTCGCGAGGGTCCACCCCGGCGAGCGCGGAGAGCAGCGCCGCCGCGTCGGCCACGGTGCGCGTGATGGGCCCCGCCGTGTCCTGCGTGTGCGAGATGGGCGCGATGCCGGCGCGGCTCACCAGCCCCAGCGTGGGCTTGAGCCCCACCACCGAGCAGGCGGACGAGGGCGAGACGATGGAGCCGTCCGTCTCCGTGCCCACCGTGACCGCCGCGAAGTTGGCCGCCGCCGCCGCCGCGCTGCCGGAGCTGGAGCCCGACGGGCTGCGGTCCAGCGCGTAAGGGTTGCGGCACTGACCGCCGCGCCCGCTCCACCCGCTGGCCGCGCGCGTGCTGCGGAAGTTGGCCCACTCGCTCAGGTTGGCCTTGCCCAGGATCACCGCCCCCGCCGCCCGCAGCCGCTGCGCGATGAAGGCGTCGCGCGGCGCGGGCATGTCCGCCAGGGCGAGGGAACCGGCGCCGGTCAGCAGCTTGTCACCCGTGTCCACGTTGTCCTTGAGCAGCACGGGGATGCCGTGCAGCGGCCCGCGCGGCCCCTTGGCGCGCCGCTCCTCGTCCATCTGCCGGGCGATGGAGAGCGCGTCCGGGTTGGTCTGGATCACGGCACGCAGCGCGGGGCCCCGGCGGTCCATCGCCTCGATGCGCGCCAGGTACGCGGCGGTGATGGAGTGCGACGTCATCCGTCCGGAGCGCATCGCCTCCTGGAGCTGCGCCACCGTCGCCTCCTCCAGCTCGAACGGCGGCACGTCTTCGCCGGAGCCGGGGGATGCGACGCCGGACGACGAAGGCGGGACGGGAGATGCGGACGCGGACGACTGGGCGAGGCCGCTGGCCGCGAGGACGCCGCCCACGCCGGCAAGGGCGCCGCGGTGCAGGAAGTCGCGGCGGGCGATGGCGCGCTCGCCGGGGTGGGGCGTGGTGGGGACGTCGTCGGACGGGTCGTGCTCGGGCATGCGGGACCTTGCGGGTGGAGGGGACCGGCCGCGCGGGTGAGGCAGACGATATAGCGAACGCCGCCGCGGCGGACCAGACCCGCGGGCGGCACACCGACGGCGGTGCGGTTCGCATCTTGCCGGAGCGGTGGGGTTCGGACCCGCACCCCGGCACCTCCAGCGACGGCGACCAAGCAACATGTCCGGACTAGAAGGGCTGCTCGAAGGCCACGTCCTGGTGAAGCGCTACCGGATCGAGGAAGTCATCGGCCGGGGGGGCTTCGCCGCCGTGTACCGCGCCACCGACCTGCGCCTGGACCGGCCCGTCGCGGTCAAGGTCATCACCATCGCCGCGCACGACCCGTCCACGCGCGAGCAGCTGCGCGAGCGGCTCCAGCGCGAGGCGCGCTCGGCCGCCAGCCTGCCGCAGCACCCCAACGTGGTGAGCGTCACCGACTTCGGCACCGACCCGGAGCTGGGGCTGGACTTCCTGGTCATGGAGCTGCTGCGCGGCGAGGACCTGGCCACGCACCTGGCGCGCGTGGGCCGCCCCCCGCTGTCCGAGTCGCTGCGCATTCTCCGCGAGGCGGCGGAGGGCGTGGCGGTGGGCCACCGCGCCGGGCTGGTGCACCGCGACGTGAAGCCGGGCAACATCTTCCTCGCCGAGCCGCACGGCGATGAGGCGTTCCGCGTGTGCGTAGTGGACTTCGGCATCGCGCGCGTGGAGGCCGAGGAGGACCACATCACCCGGCAGACGCGCGGCGGGGCGCCGCTGTCGCCCGCGTACGCGTCGCCGGAGCAGCTGCGCGGCGAGACGAACCTGACGCCCGCGTCGGACGTGTACAGCCTGGGCCTGGTGGGCTACCAGCTGCTCACGGGCGAGAAGCCGTTCGGCGGCGAGCGGCACGCGGAGCAGGACGCCGCCGCCGCGCTGCGCCCGGTCCGGGAGATGAACCCCAACGTGCCGGAAGAGGTGGACGCCGTCCTGCGCCGCGCCCTGGACGACTCGCCCCAGGCGCGCTACCCGGACGCGGGCGCCTTCGCCGACGCGCTGGAGGCCGCCGCCGGCCGCGGCGCCGCCGCCGACCCGGACGAGGTCACGGCCATCATCCCGGCCTCGGTCGTCGCGGCCGCAGCCGCGGCGGCCCTGGCGGCGGACGAGGACGAGGACGACGACCGCACGCTGCTCCACGCGCCCGAGGCGGAGCCCGCGTACGCTGCTGCTGCGGCAGCCCCCGCGGCCGTAGCGGCGGCGGCCGTTCCGCACGCGCGGACGCACAAGCCGCTCACCACCACGCCGGTGCACCACCCGAAGCCCGCGAAACGCGGCGGATTTCCCATCATGCCCGTCGGCGCCGTGCTGCTCCTGCTCGTCGCGGTCGCCGCGTACGCCATGATCCACCGCGGCAACGAAGACACCGCCGCGAAGCCGGGAGATGGAGCGCGCGACACTGCCGCCGCCGTCGTTCCTGCTCCGCGCGACACGGCCATGGCCGTGCCGGTGAGCGGCGGCGCTCCCATGCCGGTGGACACGCCCATCCCGTCCGACGGGCCGGGCGACGCCGCGGTTGGCGCTCCGTCTGTCGGGGCGCCGTCGCGTCCATCCGCGCCGCCGTCCGCATCCACACCCACGCAACCGGCCCCGTTCCCGTCCGTGCCCGCGAGCTCCGCGCCGCAGCCCCCGCGCCCGGCCCCGCAGCCGCGCCCGAGCCAGCCCGCGAACCCACAGCCCAGCGCACCGGCACCCACTCAGCCGCAGCCGCAGCCAACTCCGCCGGCTCCCACGCCGCAGGTGCCGCCGCCGAGCATACCCATCCCCACGCCGCTGCCGCCCAACCCGGCGGGGCCGGTGGACACCATCATCCTGCGGCCCCCGCCGTCCGCCCCGCCGCCGTCCGCGCCACCCCCGAGCATCCCGCCGCCGGCGGACACGGCATCGGGAGCGTAGGCGTTCGACGCTCACGCATCCGCGGAGGCGGGCGGGACGAGCAGGCGGAAGGCGGGGCCGGGCGACGTGCCCGGCCCCGCCGCTTTTCATCTACCGAGAACCGATGCCGGCCTCGCATTCTCCGACGGCGGATGGACGAAGATCAGCCGCCGTGCATCTCCAGTCTGCGGTCCGTAGTCGGCCAATCCGAGGGGAGCGGTACGCGGGTTGCGCTGGGGCGCGCGGCACCGGTCGCACGATCCCCGAAGCAAAGGTGATGACATGAAGGAGCTTACCACGCAGGAAGAGCTGGACGCGGCGTTCCAGGCCGGCTCGGCGATCCTGTTCAAGCACAGCACGCACTGCCCCATCAGCGCCATGGCGCACAAGGAGATGGAGAGCTTCGTGGCCGCGCACCCCGAGGCGGCGTTCTACAAGGTGGACGTGCACGACCAGGCGGACCTCTCGGCGGCCATAGGCCAGCGCACCGGCATCCAGCACGAGTCGCCGCAGGTGATCGTGCTCAAGGACGGCAAGCCGCAGTGGGACGCCTCGCGCTTCGAGATCAACGCCGCCTCCCTGGACCGCCAGGTCAGCATGATGACCGACTGACCCTCCCCCGTCCTCCCATCGACGATGGCGGAGACGGGAGATGTAGATGGAGCGACGCCCTCGGCCGTGATCCCGGCCGGGGGCGTCGTTCATCCGTGGATGCGCGGGCGACCAATCCGGGTGCTGCATCCCGCATCTTCGGCGGAAGAGCATCACGCGGAGACGCGGAGTTGAAATGAGAAGGCCGACCCCCGGCCGGTCGCGGCGTAACTAGATTCAGTTCGCCAGGGAATTGACCGTTCACGGGCCCGAGGGCCCCAAGCCGGAGGTCGGCCATGTCGACTCAGGAGATGATCTTCCCGCCTCTTATTACTCCGGACGATAAATAGTTTGCATTAGTAGGGATCCAGCAGTAGATTGGGTGGATGACGCCTCGCGACGCGCGGTCCCTGCCCGCAGCTGCCCAGGAAGAGCTTCGCCGTCGCGCGGTACACGCCG
>DASRQW010000235.1 GCA_035696245.1 Longimicrobiaceae bacterium
CGGCTAAAGCCGCGGGCTACGACGGCACGAAGCCCACGGGCGTGGGCTGCTACCGATGGTCCGAGCCGCTTCGGGCGAGACTCCGCGAAGGTAAGCCGATCTATCCGGATTCCGTTATTGACGGCGGAAGCCATCGGAAGCGCGGGAGATGCAAGTGGGCCGGCACTCCCACGGAGGAGTGCCGGCCCGCGTTCGATTCCGGAAGTGAAGGCGGGCTACTCGCCGCGGAGCCTGTGGACGATCTTCTGCGCGGCCTGCTCGCCGGAGCGGACAGCGCCCTCCATCAGGCCGTGCATCTCCGTGGCGCGCTCGGTGCCCGCCCAGTAGATGCGGCCGTGCGGCTCGTGCAGCACCTGGCCGTACGAGGTGAGCACGCCGGGCGCGAAGTGCGAGATCATCCCTCCCTTGGACCATTCCTCGGCGGACCAGTCGGTCTCCACGTAGTCCAGCGGCCGGCCCGCTGCCTCGTCGCCGAAACGGACCGCCAGCTCCCGCAGCCACAGCTCCTTGCGACGGTCCGGGTCCATCGCCGCCATCTCGACGGCCTTGGGGCCGATGGCGTAGCTGCTCAGGATGCCGCGCGGCGGCGGCGCGTCCGTGGTGGGCGACGGCGGCGACTGGTCGATGCTCACCGCCACGGGCGACTGCGGCGCGGCGCTCTGGCCGCTGAGCCCGGCGTCGCGCCAGAACGGGCGGTCGTAGACGGTCACCACGCGGAAGATGGCGCCGGCCGGCATGCCGCGCATGAGGTGCCCGTACGCGTCGGGCAGCGGCGGGTCGTACTCGATCTCCCCCGCCAGCACGGGCGGGGCGGTGACGATGACGTACCCGGCGCGCACCGTCACGCCGTCCGCCACCACCTCCACGCCCCCGTCCGTGTGCGCGATGCGGCGCACCGGCGCGGAGGTGTGCAGCGCGCCGCCCAGCTCCTCGCCCAGGCGGCGGGCGACCTCGGGCGTGCCGCCGCCGTCCACCAGGTGCGTCTCGGTGATGGATGCGTCGATGTAGTAGAGGAAGCCGTCGCCACGCCCGCCGCGGGCCAGCACCATGCCGCCCAGCAGCGAGACGAGCGACAGGTCGGACGAGAAGAGCAGCCCCAGCGTGGTCCGCAGCAGCGTCCGCGCGCGCTCGGACGGCACGTTCCACCACGACGAGATCCACCCCTCCAGCGTCTGCGCGTCCAGCTCGCGCGCGCCGGGCGCGTCCCACGGGCGGTCCAGGGGCAGCCCGGCGGCCATCTCGTTCAGCCGCGCGTACGCGATGCCCAGGCACGCCAGGGCCCACCACCAGGCGGGGTCGGAGGCCAGCTCGCCGAACTTCGCGTTGCGCCCGTCCAGCCGCATCAGCAGGTCGCCGTCGTCGTACTGCGGGTAGACGCCCAGGCCCACCTTGCCCACCAGGTCGAACATCCGCGCCTGGTCCTTTCCCAGCCACGTCCCGCCCACCGACACGGTGGTTCCGTCGCCGAGCGTCTTGCCCCACACCCTGCCGCCCACGCGGCCGCGGGCTTCCAGCACGGCGACGGTTCTGCCCTCGCTTACGAGGTGGCGTGCGGCGGCAAGGCCGGCGAACCCCGCGCCCACCACGCACACGTCTACATCGCGCTCGATCATCTGCCCGCCTTCATTGCAGGAAGGAATGCACGGCCACGTGGATGCGAGGGAGAAGATGCCGGCGGCCGTGCCCGCGCACAACGCTCACGTGAGACGCGGACGTGAGATGCGGCGCGGCGCGAAAGAACGGCGTTCGGGCGATGCGAATCTCCAGAGGAGCGAGATCGGTCGATCGGAATCGCCACAAGGGAGGGCTTCGGGCGATTCGCATCTCTGGAGGAGGGTGGGAGCGCGGACGAAGGTCGTGGGAGGACACGAAACGAGAAGCGCGCTGCCCCGGGTGGGCGGCGCGCTCCGATCGTCGTCCCGTCCGGTGGCGGAGGGTTACCGCAGGCCGCCGCGGTCTTGGCTGCCGCGCAGATGGTCGTCGCCCAGCGCACGTCGCCGCTGTGGTGCACGTCGGCCTCCTCGCGGCGCCGCTCTCCTTGCCTCCGCCGTGCAGGCCGGATAGGTTTGCGGAGTTGTCAGAAGCGAGGAGGGCCTATCGGAAGCCGGTGTGAATCCGGCGCGGCCCCGCCACTGTGAGAGGACCGGCGCATGCGCCGGACAGGCCCGCTCCGCGGAGGGATTCGTCCCGCCGTGAACGCCACTAGGACCCAGCGAGGTCCCGGGAAGGCGAGCGACGCTGCCTCGAGCCAGGAGACCGGCCCCCTTCGCTCCCGCACGCAGCCCCCTCGCGGGAGGGGAGCGGGGTCCGATCCGGCCGGCGAAGCGCCCCACGCGGGGCGTGCGTCTCCCCATCGTGCCCGTTCCCTCTCCCGTTCAGACACGGGAAAAAGGACGGGCATTCTTGTTTTCGGCAGCCATCCGCGAGCGGACGGTCGGGCGGCGCGGCGCGGCATGGGTCGCGGCGCTGGCCCTGCCGTGCGCGCTGGCGGCGTGCGGCGGGACGGGAGATGCGAAGCGGGCCGTATCCGCATCTCCCGACAGCGCCGTGTCCGTCGTGGACGACGCGGGGCACACCGTCACGCTGCCGCACCCCGCACGCCGCATCGTCTCCCTGGTCCCCAGCGCGACGGAGACGCTGCTGGCGCTGGGGGCGCGTGGCGCGCTCGTCGGCCGCAACGACTTCGACAAGGGGATGGGGATCGACTCGCTGCCGTCGGTGGGCGGGGGGATGGACCCCAGCTTGGAGCGGCTGGTGGCGCTGCGGCCGGACGTGGTGGTGGGCTGGAATGCGGGCAGCGACCCGGCGGCGCGGCAGCGGATCGAGGCGCTGGGCATCCGCCTCTTCGCGCTGAAGACCGAGGACACGACCGACGTCTTCCGCGCCGTCCGCAGCCTGGGCGCGCTCACCGGCCGCCGCACAAGTGCCGACTCGCTGTCCGCGTCGATGCGGCGGGGCCTGGCCGATGTTGCGGCGTCGGTCGCGGGCAAGCCGCGGCCGCGCGTGTTCTTCGTCGTCTGGAACGACCCACCCATGACGGCGGGGCCGCGGACGTACGTGGCGCAGCTCATCGGCGTGGCGGGGGGGACGAACACGTTCGCGGACGCGGCGCGCCAGTGGCCCACCGTGTCGCTGGAGGAGATCGTGCGCCGCGACCCCGACGTGGTCGTCCTGCCGCAGGGCGAGAAGGGGGCCGCCGCCAGCATCGCCGCGCTGCGTGGAGCCCCTGGCTGGCGCGAGCTGCGGGCGATGAAGGACGGGCACGCCGTGACCGTCCCGGCGGACCTCGTCAACCGCCCTGGCCCGCACATCGCCGAGGCGGCGAGGGCGCTGGCGGCGGCGCTGCATCCGGACGCGGCAAGCCCGTGAGGCCCGCGCTGCGCCTGGCGCTCCTCGCCCTCGGCCTCGTCGCCGCGCTGCTCCTGGGCATCCGCCTGGGCGCGGTGCGGCTGTCCGTGCGCGAGATCGTGGACGCCGCGCGCGGGCTGGGCGACCCCACGACCGTCGCCATCGTGCGCGGGCTGCGGCTGCCGCGCTCGCTCCAGGCGGCGCTGGTGGGCGGGGCGCTGGCGGTGAGCGGCGCCGTGTTCCAGGCCCTGCTCCGCAACCCGCTGGCCGAGCCGTACATCCTGGGCGTCTCGGGCGGCGCGGCGGTCGGGGCCGTGGGCGCGCTCGTCACCGGCGGCGTGCTCGCGTCCGCCGGCTCCGTCTCAGGCGCGGCGTTCGCGGGCGCCATCTTCGCCATCCTCCTCGTGTTCCGCATCGCCGCGTCCGTCGGCAAGACGCTGGACACGCGCATCCTCCTCCTCGCAGGTGTGGTGACCGGCGCGTTCTTCAACGCCGTAATCCTCCTCGCGCTCACCTTTGCGGACGCGGACTCGTTCCGCTCCGCGATGTTCTGGATGATGGGCAGCTTCTCCGGCGCGACGTGGGCGTCCGACGCCACGCTCGCCGCGGCGATGCTGCCCGCCGTGGCCATCCTCGTCGCGCTCGCCCGCCCGCTCAACCTGCTCTCCGTGGGCGAGGAAACCGCGGCGTACCTGGGCACCTCGGTGGAGCGGACGAAGCTGATCGCGTACGGCGTCGCGTCGCTGCTCACGGCCGCCGCCGTCGCCGCCGCGGGCGTGATCGGCTTCGTGGGCCTCGTCATCCCGCACGTGATTCGCCTGCTGTGGGGCGGCGACCACCGCTTCCTCATCCCCGCATCTCTCCTTCTCGGCGCCACGTTCCTGGTGCTGGCGGACGCTCTGGCGCGCACGGCCGCCGCGCCGACCGAGCTTCCCGTGGGCGTCGTGACGGCCTTCGTGGGCGTGCCGTTCTTCGTCTTCCTGCTGCGGCGGAGGGCGGCGTGAGCTGGCGCTGCGAGGGCCTGGCGTTCCGCTACCCGGACTCCGCCCGCGCGGCGGTGGACGGCGTGAGCCTGGAGATCCCCGGCGGCGCGTGCACGGCGGTCCTCGGCCCCAACGGCTCGGGAAAGTCCACGCTGCTCCGCCTGCTTCTCGGCACGCTTACGCCGGAGCGCGGCACGGTGCAGTTCCGCGGGCGCGCCGTGGCGGCATGGCCGCGGGTGGAGATGGCGCGCGAGGTGGGCGTGGTGCCGCAGGGGGAGGAGCTGGCCTTCCCCATCCTCGTGCGCGAGCTGGTGGCGATGGGCCGCTACCCCTACCTCGGGAGCTGGCGCCGCGAGGGGCCGGACGACCGGAGGGCGGTGGAGGAGGCCATGCGCCGCTGCGACGTCCTGCACCTGGCCGGGCGCCCCGTCTCCACCCTCTCCGGGGGGGAGCAGCAGCGCGCGCGCGTCGCCCGGGCGCTGGCCCAGGAGCCGAGCGTACTCGCGCTCGACGAGCCCACCGCCTCGCTCGACATCAGCCACGAGATGTCGATCTTCGAGCTCCTGCGGGAGCT